>JACCXV010000305.1 GCA_013696835.1 Gemmatimonadota bacterium
CCGCGGTGGTTCGTACCTTACGGAGGCCCGCGCCGCGGCGGGCGCCGCTCCGCCGATCCCGTGGGCGGGCGCGCTCCGCCGACCCCCGCGGGGGCCACCCGGTCTCCCCACGCCGCGCGGTGTCCAATCCTCACGCCGGCGCACCGTTTCCCTCAACGGTTCCCGTTCCCATGAGTGTCTCGGGAGTCGCCAACGTCGATCGCGGGATCGTGCTCGACGAGCACAATCCCTACGAGTCCATGATGTCGCGCTTCGACCGGGCGGCGGAGCTGCTGGATCTGGACCCGGGCCTGTACAAGATCCTGCGCGCCCCCGACAAGCAGCTGATCGTCTCCATCCCCGTGCGGCTCGACAACGGCGAGCTCGAGGTCTTCACGGGCTACCGCGTGCACCACAACATCGCGCGCGGGCCGGCCAAGGGCGGCATCCGCTTCTCGCCCCAGGTCACGCTGGAGGAGGTCAAGGCGCTCGCCGCCTGGATGACCTGGAAGTGCGCCGTCGTGAACATCCCGTTCGGCGGTGCCAAGGGCGGTGTCGTCTGCGATCCGATCACGATGAGCATGCGCGAGCTCGAGCTCGTGACCCGCCGCTACACCTCGGAGATCATGGACCTGCTCGGTCCCGAGACCGACGTCCCGGCGCCGGACATCAACACGAACGAGCAGGTCATGGCCTGGATCATGGACACGTACTCCATGCACGCGCGGCGGACGGTGTCCTCGATCGTGACCGGAAAGCCCGTCAGCCTCGGCGGGTCGCTGGGCCGCCGCGAGGCGACGGGGCGCGGCTGTCTGTTCGTGATCAACGAGGCGCTTGCCCATCTCGGGATCCCCGCCGCCGGCACGCGCGTCGTGGTGCAGGGATTCGGAAACGTCGGCGGTGTGGCGGCGCAGCTTCTCGCGCAGCAGGGCATGCGCGTGGTCGCGGTGAGCGACATGTACGGGGCGATCTACAACTCGCAGGGGCTGGACATCGACCGCCTCCTTCAGCACGTGGCCCGCACTCGCGCCGTCGGCGACTTCGAGGGGAGCGAGCCGATCGCGAGCGACGAGATCCTGCTCACGGACTGCGAGGTGCTGGTCCCGGCCGCCGTCGAGAACCAGATCACGTCGGCGAATGCTGGATCGATCCGCGCGCGCATCATCTGCGAGGGGGCCAACGGGCCCACCACCGCCAGCGCTGACGAGATCCTGGATCGGCAGGGGATCTTCGTGATCCCCGACATCCTCGCCAACGCCGGCGGCGTGACCGTCTCCTACTTCGAATGGGTGCAGAATCGCGAGGGCTACTACTGGAGCGAGGAGCGGGTGAACCGCAGACTCAAGAAGATCATGGTGAACAGCTTCCGTGACGTGCTGCGGACCTCGCTCACGCGTGAGGTCAACATGCGAACGGCCTGCTACATGGTCGCCGTCGATCGCGTGGCCTTCATCCACCGGCTGCGCGGCATCTACGCCTAGGACGCCGCGGCCCAACGGCACGCCCGTGACCCTCGCACGGCCGCGGGGGGCGCCTCGCGGGGGATCTCCGGGGGAGTGAAGCTCAGGGTCGTGGCCGTTGGCAGGCTGCGCGCCGGGTACGCCCGCAGCGCCGCGCAGGACTACCTCGCCCGCGTCAACCGCTACCTCCCGTGCCGGGTGGTCGAGGTGAGGGAGGTGGGGGATGCCGACCCCGGACGGTCGGTCGCGGTCGAATCGCGAAGGTTGAGGGAGGCCGAGCCGGCCGGGGAGAGCTTCCGCGTGGCGCTGGACGTGGAGGGGGAGGCCTGGTCCTCGGCCCGCTTCGCGCGCTTCTTCGGCGAGCGCATGACGTACGGCGGCGGCGACGTCGCGTTCCTGGTGGGTGGGGCCTGGGGCCTCGATGCCGCGCTCGCGCGCGAAGCCGACCTGAGGCTCTCGCTCTCGCGCATGACCTTTCCTCACGATCTGGCCCGCGTGCTGCTCCTCGAGCAGATCTACCGGGCACTGACGATCCTGCGCGGCGAGCCGTACCACAAGTAGGCTCTCCCGCCCCACGTCCGCGAGCGCCGAGCGAAATGCCGCAGATGACGACCCGCAAGTTCGCGTTCGTGCGCACCCGCCCGAGCCGCCTGCGCGAGCGGCTCGAGCGCGAGCTGAACGACGAGCAGCGTGCGGCCGCGCTCGCCGGAGAAGGACCGAAGCTGGTGATCGCGGGTGCCGGCAGCGGGAAGACGCGCACCCTCACCTACCGGGTGGCGCATCTCCTGGACACGGGCGAGAGCGCAGACCGCATCGTGCTCGCGACCTTCACCAACAAGTCTGCTCGCGAGATGCTGCGCCGGGTCGAGGCGCTGACCGGCGGCACCACGCGGGATCTCTGGGGCGGCACGTTCCACGCCCTGGGCAACCGCCTGCTGCGCGAGCACGGGGCTCTCCTGGGCTACCGGCCGGGCTTCTCCATCCTTGACGTCGAGGACCAGGAGGATCTGCTTCGGGTCTGCGTCACGGCAGTGGGCGTGAAGCTGGCCGAGCGGCGCTTCCCCTCGCCGGCGGTCCTGCGCGGGATGATCAGCTTCGCCTTCAACACGGCCATGCCGCTCGGGCAGGTGCTCTCCGTGCGGCATCCCCACTTCGTGGAGTGGCAGGGGGAGATCGAGGGCGTCGCGGCCGCCTACGCCGAGCGCAAGCGGCTGAATCACGTCATGGACTATGACGACCTGCTCGCCAACTGGCTCCGGCTCCTGCGCGATCACCCCCCGGTTCTGGCCCTGCTCGGCCGCCGCTTCCGCCACCTCCTGGTGGACGAGTACCAGGACACGAACCTCGTGCAGGCGGAGATCGTCGAGAGGCTGGCGGCCGCCGGGAACGGCAACCTCGTGGCGGTAGGCGACGACTGCCAGTCGATCTACGCCTTCCGCGGAGCGAACTACGACAACATGCGCTGCTTTCCGGAGCGAAACCCCGGCACCGAGATCTTTCGGCTGGAGACGAACTACCGCTCGACGCCCCAGATCCTCGACTTCACCAACGACTCGATCCGGCACAATCGGCGGCGCTTCGAGAAGCAGCTGCGCACGCCCAATCCGAGCGGCGAGAAGCCTGTGCTGATCCCGCTCCTCGATCCCTACGAGGAAGCCGCGTTCACCTGCGAGCGGATCCTGCAGCTGCGCGACGAGGGGACGCGGCTCGCCGACATGGCCGTGCTCTACCGGGCGCACGCCCACGCGGCGGTGCTCGAGACCGAGCTCGTTCGGCGGGACATCCCGTACGAGATCCGGAGCGGGATCCGCTTCTTCGAGCGCGCGCACGTCAAGGACGTGGTCGCGCATCTGAAGGTGCTGGGGAATTCCCGCGACGAGACGGCCTGGCGGCGGCTGCTGCTGATGCTTCCGAGGGTCGGTAACGTGCGCGCGGCGCAGATCTGGGAGATGCTGGAGGGGGCGGAGGATCCTCTCGACGCCGCCCTGGCGGAGGAGGTCGGCCGGCACCTGCCGCCGCCAGCGTTCGCAGCCTGGACGCGCTTCGGCGCGGACCTGGAGCGCATCCGCGGGCTGGCCGAGAGCGCTCCACCGGACGTGCTCATCGAGGCCATCGTGGGGAGCGGCTACCGCGACTACCTGCTGGCCACGTACGAGGACCCGCAGTCCAGGCTGGAGGATCTGGAGCAGCTCGCCCTGTTCGCGGGCCGCTACGAATCCACGGAGAGGCTCGTCTCGGATCTGGTGCTGATGGGAGAGCTCTACGGACAGGACGTGGAGCGCGGGGCGGAGCCCGAGGAGCGGCTGGTGCTCTCGTCCGTGCACCAGGCCAAGGGGCTCGAGTGGGACGTGGTATTCCTGATCCGGCTTTCCGAGGGCGCCTTCCCGTCGCCGCGGGCGCTGGGCGAGGAGGAAGGCGAGGAGGAGGAGCGGCGCATCTTCTACGTCGCGACCACCCGGGCGCGGCGCGAGCTCTACCTGCTGTATCCGCTGATGGAGGCCCACGCCCGCTCCGGGCTGCTGATCAAGCCGTCCCGTTTCGTGCTGGAGGTTCAGCCCGAGCTCTACGACCGTGGTGAGATCGATGCGTAGGCGCGCGGGGCTGGACCTGCGGCCCGTGGCGGCGCTCGCGCTCGCGCATGGCGTGTTCACCACCGTGGCGGTCGTGCTGGCTGGGCTCGGGGCGGACGACCGCGTGGCGGCCAGCGTGCTGCTCCCCGCGACGCTCCTGCTCCTCGCCCTTGCCGTGGCGCTGAACAGCGTGCTGCGTCTCGAGGGTCTCACGGATGACGGTCTTCCGGCCGCCGCAGGGGTGCTCGGCGCGGCGCTCGCGGTGCTCGGCCGGGCCTACCTGACCGTCCGGCAGTCTGCCCCGATCTCGGGCGGGGACGGAGCGGAGAGCTGGGCGCTGATCGCGTTCGCCAGGGTGGAGGTCGCGGGCTTTCTGCTGACGGGCGCCTGGGCCGCGCACGCCGGCTGGTCCGTCCACCGACTGCTCGCCAGGGCGTCCGTGTTCGGCTGGGGCTGTATCGCAACCGGCGTGCTGGCCGCCGGCCTCGCGGGCGGGCTCCTCCTGCGCGGGGGCGGCGACGTCACGCCGGCCGGACCGGCTGCGGCCCTGGTCCGGGGCCCGGTTGCAGCCTTCAGCTTCATTCTGGCGGTCGCAGCCTGGCTGGGTCAGCCCCCGCGGGCGAACCTGCCATCGGAGTGACGCGCAGC
>JACCXV010000323.1 GCA_013696835.1 Gemmatimonadota bacterium
CGGCGATCGCGTCCGCGGCGGGCGTGCCGGTGCAGGCGGGCGGAGGCGTGCGGAGCCTCGCCGACGTGCAGTCGCTGCTGGATGCGGGCGTCGATCGCGTCCTGGCGGGGACGGCTGCCCTGCGGAATCCGGCCTGGGCGGCCGAAGCCGTCCGTCGCTTCGGGCCCGAACGGATCGTGGCGGCCGTGGACGTCCGCGCGGACCGCGTCTTCGTCGCCGGCTGGACGGCCGATCTGGCGACTTCGCTGGACCGCGTGCTGGACGGGCTCGCCGGGGCGGGGATCGAGGCCCTGCTCGTCACGGACATCTCGCGGGACGGCACGCTCGAAGGGCCGAACCTCGACCTCTACCGCGGTCTGCGCGAGCGTCCCTTTCGGATCGTGGCTGCGGGCGGAATCGCCAGGGCCGACGATCTGCGCGCCCTCGCCGCCGCCGGCGTCGCGGGCGCGGTCGCGGGCCGGGCCCTGTACGAGGGCACGCTCACCCTGCCGGAGCTCGGCGAGCTCTCTTCAAGCCTCGGTCGAGTGGACGAGGCCAGGCCCCGGTGCTCGCCAAGAGGGTGATTCCCTGCCTCGACGTGGCCGCCGGGCGGGTCGTGAAGGGCGTGCGCTTCCGCGACCTGCGGGACGCCGGCGACCCGGCCGAGCTCGCTCGCCGCTACGCCGCCGAGGGCGCGGACGAGATCGTCTTCCTCGACATCTCGGCGACGCCGGAGGAGCGCCGCACCGCCATGGACGTCGTGAGCCGCACGGCCGAGAGCGTCTTCGTTCCGCTGACGGTCGGCGGCGGGGTCCGGTCGGTCGAGGACATGGCGGGCCTGATCCTGGCGGGCGCCGACCGGGTGAGCGTGAACACGGCCGCCGTCGCGTCCCCCGAGCTCATCTCCGCGGGCGCGGAGCGGTTCGGCTCGCAGGCGATCGTGCTCGCCATCGACGCCGTCCGTGAGGGCTCCGGGCACCGTGTCGTCCTGCGGGGCGGCCGGCAGACGACCGCGCTCGACCCCGTGGCGTGGGCGCGGGAGGGCGCCCGCCGCGGAGCCGGGGAGATCCTGCTCACGTCGCTGGACGCCGACGGCACGCGCGAGGGGTACGACCTGGGCCTGCTGCGGCGCGTCCGGCGCGCGGTCGAGATCCCGGTGATCGCGTCGGGCGGAGCGGGGACGCGGGAGCACGTGCGAGAGGCGCTCGTCGAGGGCGAGGCCGACGCGGTGCTCGCCGCATCCATCTTCCACTTCGGAGACATGCGCGTGGACTCCCTGAAACGCTGGCTCGCCGAGCAGGGCGTGGAGGTGCGCACGTGAGCGAGACCGCCGCGCCCGCGAGCCAGCCGGCTGGCGACGCGCCGTGGCCGGAGCCCGACTTCTCGAAGGGCCTCGTCCCGGCGGTCGTGCAGGACGTCGCCACGGGCCAGGTCCGGATGCTCGCCTACATGAACGAGGAGGCCTACCGGCGCACGCGCGCCACGGGCCTGGTGACGCTCTGGAGCCGCTCCCGCAACCGCCTGTGGCAGAAGGGCGCCACGTCGGGAAACGTGCTGCGCGTGCGGCGCGTGCTCGCCGACTGCGACTCCGACGCGCTGCTGGTCCTCGCCCAGCCCGACGGACCCACCTGCCACACCGGATCGGACTCGTGCTTCGGCGAGGCACCCGTCCACCACCCCGCCGGCGGAGGCCGGGCTCTCGAGATTCTGGAGCAGCTCGAAGGGCTGATCGCCCGGCGCGATCGCGAGCGCCCCGCGGGCTCGTACACGGCCTCCCTGCTCGCCGGGGGGCCATCGGCAGCGGGGCGGAAGGTCGCCGAGGAGGCGCTGGAGAGCGTGTTCGCGGCCGCGTTCGAGTCCCCGGAGCGACTCGCCGAGGAGGCAGCCGACCTGCTCTACCACCTGCTGGTGCTGCTGCGTTCGCGGGGAGTCGCGCTCGAGGTGGTGGCGGCGGCCCTGGCCCGCCGGCGGTGAGCCGGCCGTTCCGCCTCAGCGCGGCGCGCTCGACACCCGGCTCCCCAGCAGCGGCTCGTCGAGCTCGCCCCCGCCCTGCCGGACCACGCGCCCTTCCTTCATCACGAAGTCGACCTCGCGCAGCGCGTCGATGTCGGTCAGGGGGTCGCCGGGGACCGCGATGATGTCCGCCGCCATTCCCTCGCGCAGGAACCCCCGCTCGCTTTCGATCCCCAGCAGCCGCGCGGCGTTGCCTGCCCTGCTCGTCGAGGGCCAGGTTGTCGGGGGCGCTGAAGTCCGCGGGAGCGTTCAGGCCGGCGCGCACGTACTCGGACACGAACGCGCTGGACGAGCCCGCGCCCTCGACCTGCGCCGACGCGGTGCGGGGGTCCGACGTCCCCTGCAGGTCGATCGCCAGCACGCGGTTCTCGCTCGTGATCGCGACGTACAGGATGTCGCGTCCGCCGCCCGTCGTGCGACGGGCCGCCGCGGTGCCGGCCATGAACCACGGCGTGTCCACGGCCGCGAGCAATCAGCCAGCGGTTGACGGGATAGGCGGCAATCCAGGCGAGCCCAAGTGCGAGGGCGAGGCTCCCCCAGAACAGCGGGTCGGCCAGCCCGGCGGCCATCGCTCCCGGGATCAGCAGCATCACGGCGTTGTCCACGATCTCCATGACTCCGATGGAGACCGTGTCCGCGGCCAGGGCGAGACCGGCGGCCGCACCCAGGTCCATTCCCGCCGCGAGCAGGGGGCGCATCGTCAGGGCGTACCCGAACACGAACGCTAGCGCGACCGCGAGGAGGATCGAGGCCGCCGTCCCCCAGCCGAGCGCCGTCGCGATCACCAGGCCCAGGACCTCGCCGATGGCGCAGCCGGTGAGGCAGTGCGTCGTGGCGCTCGCCGCCAGCCGATTGAGGGAGCTCGCTTCGACCCGCGCGGCTGCGGGCATCAGCGCGCCGTGCTCGCGGCCCGGCTCCCGAGCAGCGGCTCGTCCTCCTCGCCGGCGTCGTGGCGCACGACGCGCCCGTTCTTCATGACGAAGTCCACCTCCCGCAGCGCGTCGATGTCCGCCAGCGGATCGCCGGGCACCGCGATGATGTCCGCCGCCATGCCGGCGCGCAGGAAGCCGCGCTCCTTGTCCACCCCCAGCAGCCGCGCGGCGTTCCCGGTCATCATCTTCAGGATGTCGTTGGGGGGGATCCCCGCGCGCTCGAAGCTGGACACGAAGTCGATCGTGAGCGTGCCCCGGTCCTCGCCCTGCAGGCTGAACACCACGTCCGTGCCGAAGGCGATGGGGACGCCGATGCGATACGCCCGCCTGAGGCGGTCCACGGCGGGCGTGAAGAGATCCCTGCCCATCTCACGCGAGGCGAGCTCCGTGAAGTCGGTGCCGACCAGGTACACGTTGTTCTTCTTCATCACCTGCAGCGTCGAGTCCGGCATGTAGAGGCCGTGCTCGATGGAGGCCACCCCGGCCAGCGCGGCGTTGTGGGCGCCGATGTCCCAGCAGTGGGCCGCCACCTTCATTCCCATGCGCCCCGCCTCCTCGATGAACAGCTTGATGTCGTCCACCGAGTAGATGTAGCGCTGGTCGTCGGTCACGATCTTGATGAAGTCGGCGCCGAAGTGCGCGTTGCGACGCACGGCCGCGACGATCTCGTCCCTGCTGTCGGCGAAGAGATACTCCGGCTCGGCGAGCTCCGGCTTCTCGGGCTGCACGTGGAACTGCCCGCCGAAGGGCGCGATGATGACGCCCGAGACGAGCATCGTCGGCCCCTCGACCCACCCCTCCTCGATCCCCTGCTTGAGCGCGACGTCGCCGTACAGCCCCGCGTTTCCGATGTCGCGGATCGTGGTGAACCCGGCGCGCAGCATGGCCAGCGCGTTCCCCACGCCCTGCACCGCGCGGTACGCGGTCGGCTCCAGCAGCGTGGTGATGTAGTAGTTGTTGTTGTCCCGCTCGCGCTTGGTGGTCAGCAGCATGTGCGCGTGCGCGTCGAAGAGGCCCGGCAGCACCGCGTGGTCGGCGAGGTCGATCGTGCGCGCGCCGGGGGGAACGTCCACGTCCGGCCCCACGTCCACGATCTTCCCTCCCCGCACGAGGATCATCTGTCCGGAGGCGACCTTCCCGGTCTCCGTATCGATCAGCCTCCCGGCACGGATCGCGGTCACCCGCCCCGTGTCCGGCGGCGCCGGCGCGGCCTGGGCCGCGAGCACCTGCGGCAGGAGGGCGAGGAGCCCCAAGGCGAGAGGAAGAAGTGGGAATCGACGCAGGCTCACGGGAGCGTCTCCTTTTTCGAGGCAGTTGGACACGCGGGGCCGCGGTCGCCGGCATCAGCGGGTCGGCGACGTGGCGGTGATCGATGGGCAACAGCGGGTAAGCTAGCGGGGAAGC
>JACCXV010000341.1 GCA_013696835.1 Gemmatimonadota bacterium
TTCTCGCCCGGGCGTCGATGCGTCCGTTCCCCTGTCGGGGTCGTGCATGTCGTTCCTGAACAGATGACGAACCCTCCCACGGCCCCCGGGGGTGGCGAGGAACGATCCTCGCCCGGCGCGCGCCTGATTCAGGTACTCACGCGCATGCAGCAGCTGGGAGCCACCTCGCTCTACCTCGTGCCGTCACGCGCGCCGGGCCCGGCGGGCGTCGAGGGAGGCACGACGGATGCGGAAGCCCAGCCCGCCGGAGAGGCAACACGCTCGCAGGCCGGGCTCGAGCTCGCCGCGGCCGAGCTCGCCCCGGCAGAGGACGCCGAGGACGCGCAGCTCGCGGCGCGCTGGTCGGACGTGGAGACGCGGATCCGCGGTTGCCGGCTCTGCCGCTTGTGCGAGAGCCGCACCCAGGCGGTGCCTGGAAGCGGCACCCGACACACGCGACTCTTCGTGATCGGGGAGGGGCCCGGGGAGAAGGAAGACCTCCGCGGCGAGGCTTTCGTGGGCCGCGCCGGGGAGCTGCTGACGAAGATCCTCAAGGCCATCGACTTCGCGCGCGACCAGGTGTTCATCACAAACGTGGTGAAGTGCCGTCCCCCGGGAAACCGTGCCCCGCTCCCGGACGAGGTCGCAGCCTGCAACCCCTTTCTCGACGAGCAGCTCGACCTGGTGCGACCCGTCGCGATCCTGACGCTCGGCGCCTCCGCGACGCGCACACTGCTGGGGACGCCGATCCCCATCTCGCGGCTGCGGGGGAGGGTGCACCTGTTTCGCGGGATTCCGCTCGTCCCCACCTACCACCCGGCGGCGCTGCTGCGAAACCCGGAGTACAAGCGTCCCACCTGGGAGGACGTCCAGCTGCTCCGCAGGGTCTACGACGAGGGCATGGCCGGACGGCGGCCGGACCTCGTTCCCTCATCTCCCGCATGACGAGCCCGGTCGCCTCGCTGCTCGAGAGCGCGGGCCGCGGGCGGCAGGCGCCGCACTCCGCCGATGCGGAGATCTCCGTGCTGGGCGCGATGCTCCTCGACGCCGCCGCGATCGGGCGCGCGCTCGAGTTGAGCCTTCGCAGCGAGGACTTCTACTCCCACGCGAACCGAACGCTCTTCGCCTCCATCGTGCGTCTCTACGAGAAGGCCCAGGTCGTGGACCCGGTCACGATCAAGGAGGACCTGCGACGCAACGGGGAGCTCGACCGCATCGGAGGAGAGCTGTACCTGACGGATGTCCTCTCGTCGGTGCCCACCATCGCGAACGTGCACTACCACGCGCAGATCGTCCTCGACCACTCGATCCGGCGGCGCCTCATCGCGGTCGGCACGGAGGTCGTCGCCGACGCGTACGAGAAGCCCGACGACGCCGACACGCTCCTGGACAAGGCCGAGCGCAGCATCTTCGCAATCGCGGACCGGCGGCTGAAGGCCGGCTTCCGCCATATCGGCTCCTTCCTGCACCGCACGGTGGAGCTGATCGAGGCGCTGCAGAAGAACCCCGACCAGGTGACCGGCGTCCCTTCGGGCTTCGACGACCTCGACCGGCTGACCGGGGGGTTCCAGCTCTCGGACCTCGTGATCGTGGCCGCCAGACCGGCCGTCGGGAAGACCAGCTTCGCCCTCAACGTGGCGCAGCACGCATCGATCAAGCGCGACATCCCGGTGGCGATCTTCAGCCTCGAGATGTCCACCGAGCAGCTGGTCCAGCGGGTCATCTGCTCCGAGGCTCGGATCGACGCGCGAAAGATGCGCATCGGGCGCATCGGCGTGGCGGAATGGCCGCGCATCGTGCGCGCGTGCGATCGTCTGCAGAACGCCAAGATCTACATCGACGACACCCCCGCGCTCTCGATCCTCGAGATGCGGGCGAAGTCCCGGCGCCTGAAGAGCGAGATCGATCTGGGCCTGATCGTGGTCGACTACCTGCAGCTGATGGAGGTCGGGGCAGGGTACTCGCGCGCCGACAATCGACAGCAGGAGATCACCGTGATCTCGCGCTCCCTGAAGGCATTGGCCAAGGAGCTGAACACGCCGGTCGTGGCGCTCTCGCAGCTCTCGCGCGCGGTCGAGCAGCGAACGGGGAAGCCGCGCCTGTCGGATCTGCGGGAGTCCGGCAGCATCGAGCAGGATGCGGACGTCGTGATCTTCCTGTATCAGGAGGAGAGCGACGCGCCCGACTCCGACAAGAGCAAGGGGCTGGTGGAGGTGATGGTGGCCAAGCACAGGAATGGCCCGGTGGGAAGCGTGAAGCTCCGCTTCGCGAAGGAGTTCACGCGCTTCGAGAACTATTCTGAGCGCACGGAGTTCTGACATGCGCTTCGTGCGGGTCGTCTACACCCTGCTCGTCCTCGGCTCCGTGGCGCTGCTCCTCGGCATGCAACCGGGACTCCCGAGCCTGATCCTGCTCCTGGCGGGGCTGCTCGTGCTGGCGGCCGGATTCCTCCTCGAGGTGCGCATCCGCCGCAGCGCCTCCGCGGCGCGCGAGCTGCTGGGGGGCTCGGGTGGCCTGCTGCTGGGCCTGCTCACGGGAACG
Source organism: Gemmatimonadota bacterium (assembly GCA_013696835.1). Taxonomy (GTDB): domain Bacteria; phylum Gemmatimonadota; class Gemmatimonadetes; order JACCXV01; family JACCXV01; genus JACCXV01. The sequence continues at coordinate 2,521 of JACCXV010000341.1, forward strand.
TGCCTCGTGATGATGGCGGCGCGGCTTCCCGTCGGCACGTTCTTCGCGGCCAACCAGGCGTACGCCTCCGGCGTGGTGTCCGTGTTCGTGCTGGCCCTGCTGGGATACGTCGGGCTGGTGGCGGGCCGGACGGTCGCCCGCGAGGTGGGGCGCGAGAGCCGTGGCGACGAGTCGCGCCCGCAGGCGACGCGGTTCCTGCTCGGGGAGAAGGGGCTGGTGGACGGCCGTGCCGTCCGGCTCGCGCAATCGCCGCTTCTGGCGGGCGAGATCGTCATTCCGCGCTACGTGGTGGATTCGCTGCACTCGATGGCGGCCTCCAAGAATCCCCTCGAGCACTCGCGCGGCGAGCGGGGTCTCGAGAACCTGCGCGCGCTGCAGCAGCTCCCGGACCGCAGCGTGCGCATCCGCGAGATCGACGTCCTGAAAGGCGAGACGCTGGGGTTGCTCGAGTATTGTCAGGGAAGCGACACGCGCATCATCACCCAGAACGAGGAGCTCCTCGCGGAGGCGGCCCGCCGCGGGATCCGCGCCATCGACCTGAATCAGGTCGCCGACGTCCTCAAGCCCGACGTGGTGCAGGGCGACGAGATCGTGGTCAAGCTGATCAAGCCCGGCAAGGAGCGCGAGCAGGCGGTGGGATACATGGAGGACGGCAACATGGTGGTGGTCGAGAACGCGCGCGACGACGTGGGCCGGATGGTGCGGATCGCCGTGACGGGCATCCACCAGACGCGGGCCGGGACGCTGATCTTCGGGAACAAGAAGTCGGAAGAGAGCCCCGCGCCGGCGGAGACGTAGCCGTGGCGCCCTCCGCCGCGCTGATCCTCGCCGCTGGTGGCAGCGGAAGCCGGCTGGGTGAGAACCCCAAGAAACAGTTCGCGCACCTCGCGGGCACGCCGGTGCTGCTGCGCGCGATTCGCCCCTTCGCGTCGGTGCCTGCGGTCTCCGCGGCCGTGGTCGTGCTGCCGCGCGAGGACCTCCCGGTGGGCGCCGCGATCCTCGGGTCCGTGGACGACCGTCTCGCGATCCGCTGCGTGGCAGGTGGTCCCACGCGCACGGCGTCGGTACGGCTGGGCCTGGAGCATCTTCCCGCCTGCGACGCCGTGCTGGTGCACGATGCCGCGCGCCCGTTCGTCTCGCGCGAAGTCATCGAGCGCGTCCTCGCGACGGCGCTCGCCGGGGAGGCAGCCGTTCCCGCCCTGCCCGTGGCCGACACGCTCAAGCGCGTGTCAGCCGGGCGCCCCCTGACGGTGCCCCGTGAGGACCTGTACGGCGTTCAGACGCCGCAGGCGTTTCCACGCGACATGCTGCTGGAGGCCCACCGGCGAGCGGCGGCGGAAGGTCTCGAGTGCACGGACGACGCGGGGCTCTGCGAGCGCTACGGCATGGAGGTCCGCCTGGTCGAGGGGGAGGCGAGCAACGTGAAGATCACTCGCGCGTCGGACTGGCCGCTGGCGGAGATGCTCGCCGCGGCTCTCGACGCCGACGGGGACCAGACCGTCCTCGGTCGCGCAAGCGGGGTGGCGCGCGTCGGGATCGGCTACGACGTGCATCGGCTGGAGCTGGGCCGTCCGTGCGTCATCGGCGGCGTGAGCATCCCCTCGGATCGGGGCCCGATCGGCCACTCGGACGGAGACGTGCTGCTCCACGCCGTCATGGATGCGCTGCTGGGCGCTGCCGGGGAGGCTGACATCGGGCACCTCTTCCCGCCCACGGACCCGCGCTGGGCAGGAGCCGACAGCATCCATCTCCTGAAGCGGGTGCGGGCGCGCGTCGCGCCGCTGTGCGAGGTGGACTTCGTGGATGCGGTGCTGGTCGCGGAGGCGCCCCGCATCGGCCCGCACGTTCCCGCCATGCGCGAGCGGATCGCGCGCGCTCTCGGCATCGCGCCGGGGGCCGTGAACGTGAAGGCCACGACGGCGGAGGGCATGGGGGCCATCGGCCGCGGAGAAGGCATCTCCGCGCAGGCGGTCGTGACCGTGCGCACCCGCGGGTGATAACCCACCTCGCGTGCTCGCGCTGCGACGGGCGTGCGGATCACCGCCAGCCGCAGCATCTCTGCCGTTGCGGCTCTCCGCTCCTCGCGCGCTACGACGTGGATGCCGCGGCCCGTACCCTGACGCGGCCCGCGCTCGCCGGACGCGCTCCGAACCTGTGGCGCTACCGCGAGCTGCTGCCGCTCGAGCCCGACGAGAGCCCGCTCACGCTCGGCGAGGGAGGCACGCCGCTCCTTCACGCGCGAAGGCTGGGTGGCGCGCTGCGCCTCGAGCGTCTCCTGATCAAGGACGAGTCGCTCAACCCGACGGGCTCCTTCAAGGCGCGCGGGATGGCCGTCGCGGTCGCCAAGGCGCGCGCGCTTGGAATCCGTGCCGTCGCGCTCCCCACGGCCGGCAACGCGGGAGGCGCGGCGGCCGCGTACGCGGCGCTCGCTGGGCTGGAGGCGCATGTGTACATGCCGGCAGGCACGCCTCCCGCGTTCGAAGCCGAGGCGCGCAGCGTGGGTGCGAGCGTGACGCGGGTGCCGGGCTCGATCGCCGATGCCGCGCGCGCTCTCGGGCCGTGCGCGCTGGGCAACCGCTGGTACGACCTGTCCACCTTTCGTGAGCCGTACCGCGTCGAGGGGAAGAAGACGATGGGATTCGAGATCTTCGAGGCGCTCGGCGGGCTGCCCGAGGCGATCGTCTATCCGGCGGGGGGCGGAACCGGAGTGGTGGGCCTGTGGAAGGCCTTCGACGAGCTCGAGGCCCTGGGATGGGTCGGATCGTCGCGCCCCCGGATGTACGCCGTGCAGGCCGCCGGCTGCGCTCCGTTCGCGCGCGCCTTCGAGGCGGGCGGCCGGTCCACGCAGCCCTGGCCCGATCCACGGACGCGGGCCCTGGGGCTACGGGTGCCGCATTCACGGGCCGACTTCCTCATCCTGAACATCCTGCGTGCCTCGGGAGGAGCGGCGCTCGCGGTCGAGGAGGAGGGCATCGAGGCCGGCGTGCGCATGCTGGGAACCGAGGGTCTGTTCGCCTCACCGGAGAGCGGCGTGGCCGCCGCGGGGCTGGCGCAGCTCGTCACGCGTGGGCTGGTCGGGACCGACGAGACGATCGTCCTGTTCCACACGGCTGGCGGGGCGAAGTACGTGGAGCAGGCGGCGTGATCGCCTATCTCGACATGTTTTCCGGCGTCTCCGGAGACATGATCGTGGGCGGCCTGCTGGATGCGGGCCTGGACAGGGCGCGGCTGGAAGACTCGCTGCGCGGGCTCTCCATTCCGCCCTTCGCGCTGGAGGCTCGGCGGGTCCGGCGGGGGGCGCTCGCGGCCACTCTCGCCGTCTGGCATTTCGAGGACGCGGAGGAGCACCGGCACCTGCCCGAGATCGAGCGTCTCATCTCGGGCGCCGGCTTCGCCGATCCCGTGCGGGAGGGCAGCCTCGCAGTCTTCCGCCGGCTCGCGGGCGCCGAGGCTCGGGTCCACGGCATCCCGCCCGCGGAGGTGCACTTCCACGAGGTTGGAGCGCTGGACGCCATCCTCGACGTCTGCGGCGCCGTCAGCGCGCTCCACCTCCTTGGTGTCGAGCGCCTGGAAGCGTCGGCCTTTCGCACCGGAAGCGGCTACGTGGACACCGCTCACGGCCGTCTGCCGGTCCCCGCACCTGCCGTCTCGTATCTGATCGAAGGGTGGCGGCTCGATCCGCTGGACGCGAACCGCGAGCTGACCACTCCCACAGGGGCGGCCATCGTGACCACCCTGGCGTCAGCGCCAGGAGCCGCCCCGTCGCTGATCGTACGCGCCACCGGACACGGCGCGGGGACGCGGGACGTGGCTGATCCGCCGAACTGCCTGCGCGTCCTGCTGGGGGACGCGGCGGGGCGCGAGGGTGGATCGCAGGAGACAGGCCCTGGCGAAGCACAGGGCTGGGTGACCGACGAGCGGCTGATCGTGCTCGAGACCGTGTTGGACGACATGAATCCCCAGCTCTATCCCTGGCTCGAGGAGCGTCTTGCGGGGGCGGGGGCCCGTGAAGTCTCCTTCACGGGGCTCACGATGAAGCGCGGGCGTCCCGGCACGCTGGTGCGCTGCCTCGCCGACGGATCCCATCTGGATGCGCTCGCGGCAGTGCTCTTCCGCGAGACCACCACGCTCGGCGTGCGCCACTGGCCGGTTCTCCGCCGCTCGCTCGAGCGGACCGAGGAGCGGGTTGCGACCTCGCTGGGATGGGTGCGCGTCAAGCGGGTCCTGGGACCCGCCGGCAGGGAGGAGGTCCGTGCCGAGTACGAGGAGTGCAGGCGCCTGGCTCTCGAGCACGCCCTGCCCCTTCGCGAGGTCGCCGCCAGGCTGGCGCTGGAGCTCGCTGCCGCGCCCCGGAACGCATCCGGGGACAACCTCCTCCAGACGTCTGGGGGGTCCCGGGCAGCGGCCCCGGACGTAGCGGACGCGACCGCCAGGCCGTAACGTGAAACACGCCCCTTCGGACGAGGAAGTTGGACACGAAACTTCCGGGCGCCCGCGCGGTAGAAGGGTGTCCCTGCAACGGCCGTGCGCGATCGCTGTCACCCCAGGAGGATACATGAGGCGTTTGCTGTCGCTCGTCGTATGCACCTTGCTGAGCACCGAGCTCGCCGAGGCGCAGCAATCCGCCGCCCCGATGATCCACGGTGCGGAGGTGCGCGTGTCGGCCAAGAAATGGGAGGAGGCGCAGCGCTTCCTGGTGGAGGAAGCGATCCCGGCCTATCCCGAGGAGGCGGAGCTGCACTACTGGCTCGGCGTCGTGTACGCGCAGGGCACCCAGCGCAACACCGAGGAGGCCGCGAAGGAGTTCGGCAAGGCGAACGAGCTCGCCGGGCCGGAGGAGACCGAGCTCAAGGAGAAGATCGTCAAGGCCACACAGGCAATCTGGGGCCCGCTCGTGAACTCCGCCGCGAAGCTGGCCGCGGCCGGCAAGCTCGACGAGGCGCAGAAGCTGCTCGAGCAGGCCGTGGCGATCCGGCCGGAAGGGCCCGAGGCGTGGACCAACCTGGGCACGGTCTACATGCGGCAGGAGAATAACGAGAAGGCCGTCGAGGCCTACGAGAAGGCGCTCGAGTTGAAACCGGACAACGAGGCCGTCCTCTACAACCTTGCCGTCACGTACCACCAGCTCGGGCGGGAAGCTCGCGACGCGAAGGACGCGGCCAAGGAAGCCGCGTACTACGGCAAGGCGGAGACGACCTACAACGCGTTCCTCGAGAAGAAGCCGGGAGACGTGGACACCATGAACAACCTGGCGGCGCTGTATCAGGAGCGTGGCGACGAAGCGAAGATGCAGAAGACGCTCGGCAGCGTCGCAGCCACGGATTCCGCGAACCAGGAGCACTACTACAACGCCGGCCTGACCTTCCTGAAGGGCAAGGACTACGTCAAGGCCGAGGAGGCGTTCACGAAGACGATCTCTCTCACCGAGGCCTCGGACCCCGCCTCGGCTGAGATGTCGGCATACGCCGGTGAGTACCTCGGGCTCGCCCTGCTCCAGCTGAAGAAGTACGATCAGGCGGTGGACGTTCTCCAAAAGCTGATCGCGAAGCAGCCCGACAACGCCGTGGCCCACGAGTACCTCGGCTACGCCTACCGTGACTCCGGGAAGAAGCAGGAGGCGATCGACGCCTTCGCGAAGGCCGAGGAACTCAAGAAGGCCGGCGGAAGCAGCGGTCCAGGCGCGGGACGGGGAGCCGACGGCGCCGGCACCAGCCAGTAGGTCCACTCGCCGGGTGCCGACGAGGGGGCTCGGCAGGGGCGCCCGTCGTCGGTTGACAGTGCCGCGGGGCTCGCAGTAGGTTCGGTGGCTCGCCGAGCATCCGGGCGGGCGTAATTCAGCTGGTAGAATGTCAGCTTCCCAAGCTGGACGTCGCCGGTTCGAATCCGGTCGCCCGCTCCACATCCGGAAACGCCTTCTCCTGGGGAAGGCGTTTTCCTTTCCAGCGGGTCGTCTCGGCGCCGCCTCCTCGATCAGGGCTGCGGCTACGCTGCGGCTACGCTCGGGCCATGCTGGAGGTTTCGCTGCCAGCCCGGTTTTCACCCGGGTGGAGCAAAAATGAAGTAGCTTGACCCGAGTCAACGACTTGGGTAAGATCGGCTGATCCAGTTTCTCGCCTCCTCGTAAACCTTTCCCCGGACCTGCGTGCCCCCCGCCGGCGACCTGACCCAGCGCAAGTTCCACCTGCTGCTCCTCACCTGGGGGTTGTTCCTCGTCCTGTTCCTGTGGTCGATGAGCGCGGTGCTGGGGCCTTTCGTGCTCTTCCTGGTGCTCGTGTACCTGCTGGCGCCGTACTACGGGACGAAGATGTACGGCCGTCTGGTGACCGTGCTGGTAGCGCTCACCGCGCTGTGGATGGTGTGGTCGGCGGGATTCATCCTCACTCCGTTCGTGCTGGCGCTCGTCCTGGCCTACATCCTCAATCCGCTGGTGAACCGCGCGCAGGGAAATGGCCTCGGCCGCACGGCCGCGACCGCCGTCGTGATGGTGCTCGTGCTGGGCACGCTGACGCTGGCGGCGATCGTGCTGGGGCCCCTGCTCGCGGCTCAGATGGCGACCTTCGGCACCAAGCTGCCTGAGTTCCTCGAGGGGGCCCTCACGTGGGGCCAGGGGATGCTGGAGCGGATCTCCCACATTCCGCTCCCGGGCGTGGCGCGCATGGAGCTGGGAGAGCTCTTGAACATCGACACCGATCAAGTTGGCGAATTCCTCGGGTCGCGGGGCGAGGCGATCCGCGGCGCGCTGCTGTCCGGCGCGCTGGGGCTGGGGAAGGGGCTCGGCATCGTGGTCACGGTGATCTCCTTCCTGCTGATCACGCCGATCCTGACGTTCTTCCTGCTGCGTGACTTCGACAGGGTGCTGGCGAGCACGAAGCGGCTCATCCCGCCGCATCGCAGGCCCAAGGCGGTGGCGTTCTTCACCGAGTTCGACGATCTCCTCGCTCGCTATCTGCGGAGCCAGGTCGTCGTGTCGTTGCTGGTAGGAATCGTGATCGGCGTCGGGTTCTGGATCGCCGGGTTTCCCTACGCGCTGCTGCTGGGCGTGCTGGCCGGCGTCTTCAACATCATCCCGTACCTGGGGCTCATCCTGAGCCTGATCCCGGCGCTGCTGATCGCCCTCGTCTCGGGGAACGTCGGTGGGGACCTCCTCAAGATCCTCGCGGTCTTTGGAGCCGAGCAGACCCTGGAAAACTTCTTCTCCGCGCGCATCGTGAGCTCCGCCACGGGCCTGCACCCCGTCTGGGTCCTGCTGGCGATCGTGCTCTTCTCGTTCTTCTTCGGCTTCATCGGGCTGTTGATCGCGGTGCCGGCGGCGGTGGGCCTCAAGCTCATGCTCGGCAACCTGATGGAGACGTATCAAAACTCGACGTACTACAGGCAGCCCGAGCCGGTGGTTGACGGTGGTGGCGTGGTGCCGCCGGCCGGCGGACCGGTGGCGGGCACGTGATCGCGATCCGCGAGGTCCTGATGGGGACGCCGGGGGCCGAGCTGGGGCTCAGGCCCGGCGACCAGCTGCTCTCGATCGACGGCGAGCCGCTCGAGGACTTCCTGGACTACAACTTCCTCTCGGCGGAGCCCGCGTTCGCGCTGGAGGTGATGCGCCGCGGGGCGATCCCGCGGCGCGAGGTGCTGCGCATCGAGCGCGACGATGCCAACGGCGATCTGGGGCTCGTGCTGGAGCCTCCGGCGATCAAGCGCTGCACGAACAAGTGCGATTTCTGCTTCATCGACCAGATGCCGGCCGGCATGCGCCGCTCGCTCTACGTCAAGGACGAGGATTATCGCTACTCGTTCCTGTACGGAAACTTCGTCACGCTGACGAACCTGAAGGAGCGCGACTTCGCGCGCATCCTGCGCTACCGTTTGTCGCCCCTCTACATCTCCGTGCACGCGACGGACCCGGCGGTTCGCGAGCGCATCCTCAAGAACCCGCGCGCCGGCGAGCTCCTGCCGAACCTGCGGCGCCTGGCGGAGGGGAGGATCTCCTTCCATGCGCAGGTCGTTCTCTGCCCCGGAATCAACGACGGGGAGGTGCTCACGCGCACCTTCGACGACCTGCTTCCCTTCGGCGACGCGCTGCTCTCGATCTCGGTGGTGCCCGTGGGTCTCACCGAGCACCGCAGGGCCCTTGCCGACATGACGCCGATCACGGCCAGCGGGGCGGCGGAGCTGATCGCGTTGCTCGACGACTACCGCGCCCGCGCGGTGCGGCCGGCGGGTGACCTGGGCAAGATCCACCTCTCCGACGAGATCCATCTCTCGGCCGGTGCCGAGCTGCCCTCGGCCGAGGCCTATGCGGACTTCGACCTGGTCGAGAACGGGATCGGGATGACGCGGCTGTTCCTGGAGGAGTTCGACTCCGCGCTCCCGGAACTCGAGACCGGCGACGGCCTCCACGCGGCCCTCCTGACGGGCAGCATGATGGCTCCGATCCTCCTGCGGGACGTCGCTCCGCGACTCGAGGGGCGCGGGTGGCGGGTCCGCGTCGTCGAGGTGGAGAACCGGCTCTTCGGGACCGGCGTCACCTGCGCGGGGCTGCTGGCTGGGCGGGACCTGATCGACGCGGCGCGCGCGGCGGCCGAGGCGCCGGGATCGGGCGCGCAGGTCGTGCTGTACCCGCGCGAGACCCTGAACATCGAGGGACGCTTTCTCGACGACGTCACGGCCGAGGATCTCTCCGGGTCCGTCCCGGTGCCCGCGCTTGCCTCGCGCACGCTGGTCGAGGAGCTGAACGAAGCACGCGCCCTCTGCCTCGCGGCGCTCTGACGATGGCCATGCCGCTGGTGGCGATCGTCGGACGGCCCAACGTCGGCAAGTCCACGCTGTTCAACCGCATCGTCGGCGGGCGAACGTCCATCGTCGACGATCAGCCGGGCGTGACCCGCGACCGGATCATGGAATCGGCGGACTGGAACGGGCGCGCCTTCCAGCTCGTGGACACCGGCGGGCTGGTTCCGGGCACGCGCGAGGTGATGGAACGCGAGATCGCGCACCAGGTCGAGGCGGCGATCGGCGCGGCGGACGTGATCCTGTTCGTCGTGGATGCCCGGAGCGGGATCACGGGCACGGACCAGGAGATCGCGGAGCGGCTGCGGCGTGAGGCCGCGCGCGTGCTGCTCGTCGCCAACAAGGTCGATCGGCCGAACGACACGGCCGCGGCTGCCGAGCTCCACGCGCTCGGGCTGGGCGAGCCGCACGCCGTCTCCGCCATCCAGGGTCTAGGGAGCGGCGACCTCCTGGACCGCATCGTCCAGCTGCTCCCCCAAGGGCCGGAGGAGGATCTGCCGCCCGGAGCCATCCGCCTGGCGATCCTGGGAAAGCCCAACGTAGGCAAGTCGAGCTTCGTCAACCGCCTGCTGGGCGAGGAGCGCGTGATCGTCTCGCCGGTGGCGGGCACGACGCGCGACTCCGTCGACACGCGTCTCGTCTGGCGCGGGCGCGACGTGGTGCTGATCGACACCGCAGGCCTGCGAAAGACCTCGTCTCGCGAGTCGGGGATCGAGTACTACACGTATCTCCGAACCCTGGCCGCGCTGGAGCGTTCGGACGTCGCGGTCGTGCTGCTGGACGCGCACGAGGCGCTGGCGCGGCAGGATCTGCGTGTGCTGAACCTCGTGGCCGAACGCGGCAAGGGCCTGGTGGCCGCAGTGAACAAGTGGGACCTGGTTGAGGCCGAGACGGGAACCGCCGAGGCCTACGAGCGCGCCTTCCGGGAGATGGCTCCCTCACTCGCCTTCGTGCCCGTGGTGTTCGTGTCCGCGCGCACCGGCAAGCGGGTGGAGCGGGCCCTCGAGCTCGCCTGGGAGGTGGGCGAGGCGCGGAGGCGCCGCATGCCGACCCCCGAAGTGAACCGCGTCTTGGGGGAGCTCGTGCGGCGCTACCCGCCGCCGCTCCACCGGGGTCGTCCGGTGCGCCTCCTGTACGCCAACCAGGTCGCGGCCGAGCCGCCCACGTTCGTGATATTCACCAACGACCCCGCGAGCGTGACGGACACATATCGGCGCTACGTGGAGAACGGCATGCGCGAGGCGTGGGAGTTCA
>JACCXV010000354.1 GCA_013696835.1 Gemmatimonadota bacterium
TCCACGACCATGCCCGGGATGCCGAAGGCGTTGCCGAGGATCACGTTCGCCGTCTTGCGGCCCATGCCGGGGAGCTCCCGAAGCTCCTCCATCGTGCGAGGGATCCGGCCGGCGTGGCGCTCGAGCAGCGCGCGCGCCATGCCCTGGATGCTCCGGGTCTTGTTGTTGAAGAACCCGGTGGAGCGGATCAGGTCCTTGATCTCGTCGGCGTCGGCAGCGGCGTACGCACGGGCGGAGCGGTACGTCCGGAAGAGCCGCGGCGTGACCTCGTTGACGCGCACGTCCGTGCACTGCGCCGACAGGATCGTGGCGACTGCCAGCTGCAGCGGGTTGCGGAACCGCAGCTCGATGCGCGCGTCGGGGTACGTCCCCGCGAAACGACCGAGCACTTCGGCCATTCGACGACGGGCGGCCTCGCGGCTCTCCCTGCCGCGGGGAGCCGGCGAGGGCGTCGCCGGCCCGGGCATGGCGACGGGTGCCTGAACGCGGCGTGGGCTCACCGGGGGGCGAAGCGAATCGCGACAGCCGCGGCGCGTACGCTCGAGGCACCACGAGCGGGGACCGGGGTAGGATCGCTCGCACGGACGCGCGCGGCGATTCGGCCTTTGCCTTGCTGGAATCGGCCACGTGCGGGCGCCGGAGAGCCCGATTCAACCTCAGCGGAGGATGACATATGCGATCCGTTCGTTCGCTCCTGATCACCGCGACGCTGCTCACCCTCGGCGCGATACCGGCCCTGGCGCAGCTCGGCGCGCGCTCCGTCGAAGTGGAGCCGTTCGTGGGCTGGCTGTCGTTCGACGACGACCTCCTCCTCGCCAGCTCGATCGGCTTCGGCGGGCGCCTGGGCTACAATCTGACCGACAACTGGGCCATCGAGGGGACGTTCAACTACACGCCGGGGGCTGAGTTCGACCTGGAGGGCTTCGACGACGACGTCGAGGACGACCTGGACATCCCGCAGACCACGGTCATGCTCGCGCACGCCAACTTGAACTACAACGTGCTCCTCAACAACTCCCGGCTGGTGCCGTTCCTGACGGCTGGCGGGGGGATCGCGAGCTTCAACGTCGACAACGACGACGGGATCGACGAGGACAGCTCCACCGACGGCGAGGTGAACGCCGGCGGCGGGCTCAAGCTGTTCCTCAGCGAGACCGTCGCGCTGCGCGGCGACCTGCGGAATCACTGGATCTTCGCGAGCGTTCCGAACGAGGATCCCGACGAGAGCGGCGACGAGGAGGATGCGGTGACCACATCCAACCTCGAGCTCTCGGGCGGCGTGTCCTTCAACTTCTAGCAGCTCCCCGCAGGCGCACCCGTCGCCGCGGGCGAGGGCGCGGCGACGTTCGGGACACGCGTACACGGTGGTCGTGGCTCTCCGTTGCGTCCACCGGAACCCCCCGGTACTATCCGCGGCGGGAAGGGGGTCACCCTCACGCCGCGGAGACGCCATGCGCTGCTGCCTGACCTTCGGAACGTTCCTCCTGTTCGCCTTCCCCGCCGGCCTGCTCGGCCAGTCGTTTCCGGGCCATGACTTCTTCTTCGAGATCACGCCTCAGGTCGGTTTCCTCGCGCCCGAGGAGCCCGAGGGCGCCGAGATCGAGGCCCGCCCGCTGTTCGGCGGCCGGGTCGGCTACCGGCGCGCGACGGGTTTCGGCTTCGAGGCGCAGGGCGCCTTCACGTCGCTCGAGCTGGAAGTCTCCGGCCAGACTCCCGAGATCTTCGATCTCACCACCTTCGTCTACGGCGTGGACGGGCTTTACACGTGGTCCGTCTCACCCCGCACCGACGTCTCGCTGGCACTCGGCGTGGGCGGGGTCACATGGAGCCCGGACCGCGACGGCGCCGACGACCTGTCCGGCGATCCCGATTCGGAGACCAACCTGCAAGTGGCGCTGGGGCTCGCCGCGCGCGCTCTCCTGACGCCGTCGATCGCGCTGCGCGGCGACATCCGCGACCACGTCGTGTTCGACCAGCTCGCCGACACCGCGCGCGACCTGGAGCTCGTGGATCGCGGCCAGACGAACAATCTGGAGGTGTCCGTGGGGGCTTCGTTCGTCCTGCCTTGAAGCCACGCCGCTCTCCCGTGCGGTGGATCCTGCCGCTCGCCTGTCTGCTGCTCGCCGGGGCCACGGCACCGGCCTCCGCGCAGCTCGGTCGCAAGTCGTGGGAGCTCTACCCCCACGTCGGCGCGTTCCTTCCTTCGGATCCGGGTTTCCTCGATCTCGCCGGCGAATTCGTCGGCTTCGATCCAGGCGTCCTGTGGGGGATCTACTGGACGTACCATTACACGGACCACGTGGGGGTGGAGCTGGGCTTCTCCAAGGCCACCGCGAACGGGCCCGAGGACGACGACCCCCTGTTTCGCTTGCCGTCCGAGGGCGAACGAGCCTCCGCGCAGCGCCTTGCGGGCCTGAGCGGAGAGCCCGACCTGGTAGCCGGCGACGTGGGCTTCGACCTGTGGGAGCTGAACGCGTTCGTGAACTCGGGGGCGCTCAAGCGCTTCCAGCTCTTTGCCAGCGGCGGCGCCGGACTGGTGAACTTCGATCCGGAGTTCGGGGGCGGCGTGACCCGGCTCCAGCTGGGCTTGGGAGCCGGAGCCCGCTACTACGCCTGGAAGAACATCGCCCTTCGCGCCGAGGTGAAGGACTTCCAGTTCGTCGGTGCGGCGCGCTCCGATTACGCGGCGGGGGCGGAGGCGGGCGGCGGGGACGAGTTCCTCCACAACGTCGGATTCTTCGCGGGTCTGGCCTTCAACTTCTGAGCCGGGGGCCGGATCGGGGCCCCGACGAACGATGGACGTCCGCACGCTGCCGGAGCTCTTCCTCCATTCCGTCGAGCGGTACGACAAGCCCGACGCGCTGAGGTATCGCCGCGACGGCGCGTGGGTCGACATCTCGGCCCGCGACCTGCGGCGGCAGGTCGAGACCTTCGCGTTCGGCCTCCTCGATCTGGGCGTAGCCCCCGGAGACCGCGTCGCGCTCCTCTCCGAGAACCGGCCCGGATGGGCGGTCGCCGACCTGGCGATTCTCTCGACGGGGGCGCTCCCGGTCCCCGTCTACCCGACACTGGCCGGCGAGCAGATCGCGTACATCCTGCGCGACTGCGGCTGTCGCGTCTGCGTCGTCTCGAGCCGCGCACAGCTGGGCAAGGTGCTCTCCATCCGCGCGGACACGGCGGTCCAGCGGGTGGTGACGCTCGATCCGGTCGCGCACGGCGACGCCTCCGTGCTCTCCCTGGAGCGGGTCACGGAGGCGGGCGAACGAAGGAGGGATGCGGATCCCGCCGCCCTCCGGCAGCGGCTCGACGGCATCGATCCGCGCGGCGTGGCCACGATTCTCTATACGTCGGGCACGACGGGACGGCCGAAAGGCGTCATGCTCTCCCACCACAACCTGCTCTCGAACATCGAGGCCGCCCTGGCCGTCTTCGATATCGGTCCCTCGGACGTGAGCCTCTCGCTCCTGCCGCTGAGTCACATCTTCGAGCGCATGGTGGGTCACTTCACGATGCTGCACGCCGGCGCGACGATCGCCTATGCGGAATCGATGGGCAGCGTGGCGCGCGACATGCTCGAGGTACGCCCGACGATCGTGCCCAGCGTGCCGCGGCTCTACGAGAAGATCTACGGCCGCGCCATGGATGCCGCGCTCCGGGGGTCGGTCATGCGCCGGCGGCTCTTCCTCTGGGCACTCGCGGTCGGGGAGCGAGCGGTGGAGGCACGGCTGCAGGGGGAGCGGGTGTCTCCCAGTCTCGCAGCGCGCTACGCGATCGCCAGGCGTCTGGTGTTCGCCAAGCTGCAGCGGCGCACGGGTGGACGGGTGCGGATGTTCGTCTCGGGAGGAGCTCCGCTCTCGCCCAGGATCGCGAAGTTCTTCTGGGCGGCGGGCCTGCCGGTCTACGAAGGGTACGGCCTCACCGAGACCTCGCCCGTCATCGCCATCAACGCGCCCGGCGCGACCCGCCTCGGCACGGTGGGCCGACCGGCCCCGGGCGTCGAGGTGCGGATCGCGGAGGACGGGGAGATCCTGTGCAAGGGCCCGAACGTGATGCTGGGATACTTCGGGCTGCCCGAAGAGACGGCTGCCACGATCCGGGGCGGGTGGCTGCACACGGGTGACGTGGGGCACCTGGACCGCGACGGCTACCTTGTCATCACGGACCGCAAGAAGGACCTCATCAAGACCTCGGGGGGAAAGTACATCGCTCCGCAGCCCATCGAGAACCGCCTCCGGATGAGTCCTCTCGTGAGCCAGGCGGTCGTCGTCGGCAACCGGCGCAAGTACGCTTGCGTGCTGATCGTGCCCGACCTGGAGAACCTGCGCAGGCACGCCGCGGCGGCGGGCACCCCGTCCGCGAGCGACACCGAGCTCCTCGCCAACGCCGGCGTGCAAAGGGTCTACGAGGACCTGATCGAGGAGGTGAGTCGGGATCTCGCACCGCACGAGTCTCTCCGGCGCTGCGCCCTCGTCGCGCGCGACTTCAGCATCGAGGACGGGGAGCTGACCCCCACCCTCAAGGTGAAGCGGAACGTGGTCGAGCAGCGCCACCGGGAACGGATCGACGCCATGTACGACGAGAAGCTCGAGCCGTGAACGGCCCGGCCGGCGTCCCCCCTCGATGACACCCGGAAAGTTCCCAATCCGAGAAAATAGACACATGCGCGACCCCTTCCCCCTCGAGGACCCGGCGAAGTCCATGCGGGACAAGGAAGTTGCTGCCGCCGATTTTAGGGCACGCGGGTTGCCAGAGACTGTCTCGACCCGATACAGCTGCAGTCCGTCGAGCAGGAACACCCGAGATGACTGGGGGTACCCCGATGCCCGCGACGAGGTTGAGCTCAGAGAGCCCTGTTGCGCGGAAGCACCTGAGGCTGCACGCGCCTCGACCGCATGCCAGCCTGGTTGCCCCTGCGCCCGCGCCGGTTCAGCAAGGGCCGAACTACGCGGAGTACCGCGACAACGATCTGGTGCGGGCGTATCTCGCCGGCGACCGTTCCTGCTTCCGGCGCCTCGTCGAGCGCTATCAAGGGCGGATGGTGAACTTCCTCTACCGGTCCATCGGGGACCGGGAGCGGGCCGAGGATCTGGCCCAGGAAGTCTTCATACGCGTATACAAGCACCTGCACCGGTTCGATCAGGAGAAGAAGTTCTCCACGTGGATCTACACGATCGCTTCCAACCTGGCGAAGAACGAGTTGCGCAATCGCAGCCGCAACCCGCTGGTGCTGTTCCAGACGCTCACGAGCCAGTGGTCGGACGATCATCGCCCCCTGCAGTTCGAGGATTCGTCGTACCGGCCGGACGACCTGTTCCGGAAGCGCCAGCTGCGCGAGATGGTCGAAAGCGCCGTGGAGCAGCTGCCGAAGCACCACAAGCTCGTCTTCGTCCTGCGCGAGATCGAAGGCAAGAGCTACGAGGAGATCTCGGATATCACCGATACCAACCTCGGAACGGTCAAGTCGCGATTGAATCGCGCCCGCCACAACTTCGCGGAGATCATCGCACCGCACCTCGAGTAGCCGCCCGGACGCGCTCCCGGGCGGGGAGCGCGTGACGGGCGTGGCCTGCCAGCGCTGGCTGGAGATGCCCGAACCCGATGAGGCGCCCCGGTTGCGGGCGGATCACTCGGACCCGCACCTCGAGCACTGCGACGGCTGTCGCCGCGCCGTCCGCGCGCTGGACCACGGCCGCCGAATCCTCCATCAGCTCTCTCCCCCTCCGACTTCCTCCGACTTCCTGAGCCGCCTCGAGACGCGAATCGATCGTCTCGAGGAAGGCCGCCGCCGCACTCGCCAGCGAATGCGCCTGGGGATGCGCACGGCCCATGCGCTGCTCGCGGTGGCGCTGACGACGCTGGTCGTCGCGGAGATGCGCGATGTGGCTCGCGGTCGAGAGGGCCCGGGCACGGCGGCCATGTGGGCGTCGGGTCTGCCGGAGAGCGCTCCCGCGGTGGCGCTCCTGCGGCCCTTCTCCGCTCTTTCCGGTGTAGGCGAGATGGCGCTCTTCTCCGTCTCGAGCGCGGGCCCCTCGGCTCACGCGCCGACCCCGGACTGGCCGGCGCTGGATTGGCCGGGCCTGGATTCGGCCAGCCTTCACGGAAAGGCGCGCGGTCAGGCCGTGCGGGCCACCCTTGGGCTTCATCCATCCCCTGCCTGGACGTTCGCGGCCGCGCCGGTCTCGTTCCGCGTCGCCGCGCTGACGGAGCAGTAGTCCCCCACGGCCTTGGCCCGCTCCTCCCCGACGCAGGCCGCCTCCGCCTATCTCCTGACGGGAGAGGACGAGGGCCCGCGCGCGGAGCGGCTGAGCGAGATCCTGTCCGAACGCCTCGACGAGACCGGCCGGGCGTTCGATCTCGACCGGCTATCGGCGAAGGATGCCGACGCCTCACGTCTCGCCACCCTGCTCGAGACGCCCCCGCTCATGGGTTTGGCGCGCATCGTCGTCCTGGAGGACGCCGAGACGGCCGCCGGCCCTGTCGAGCGTGTCGTCCGTGACTTCCTCGATCGTCCCGCCAGCACCACCTGCCTGATCGCGACGTCCTCCGCCAGGCTTGCGGGCGAGCCGTGGAACTCGTTCCGGAAGTGCGGAGGGGTCGAGGTCTTCGATCCCCCGAAGGGCCCTGCGGCGATCCGTGCCCGGGTGAAGCAGGAGGTCGGCCGCGCGGGGCGCGAGATCACCGACGCCGCGGCTGCCCTGCTCGCCGAGCTGCATCCGGAGGGCACCGCGGGTCTCGGACAGGAGGTGGCCAAGGCGATCGCGCACGCCGGGGAGCGTCGGCGGATCGAGGAAGCCGACGTGGAGGCTGTCACCGTGTCCTCGGCTGGCGGCAACCGGTATACTTTCGTGGACTTGGTCGGAATGGGTCGCCGGGGAGAAGCGCTGGCAGAGCTGCGCCGGCTGCTCGAGGGGGGCGAGAGCGCGATCTACCTCGTCACGCTCCTCGCGCAGCACTTCCTGGTTCTCGGCGGGATCCGCGCCTGCGAGGCAGCGGGCATCCGAACCTCGGAAGGCATCGCGTCCAGGCTGGGCAGGTCGGCATGGCAGATCGACCGCAAGAACTTCCGGATCCGCGGTTACGAGGCTCCCCGCGTGCAGGCGCGACGCTACGACCGTCCGGCGATGGACCGCTGGCTTGCCGGCCTCCTGACGCTGGATGTGGCGCTGAAGTCCTCGCGTCTTCCCACCGACGCCCTCATGGAGGAGACCGTCCTGCGGCTGATGTCCGGAGCGTCTGCAGGCCGGGACGCCCCCCCGCATACACGACCCCAAGGAGGACCCCGATGATGCTCCGCGCGCCGCTGCCCATCGCGCTCGTCGCGCTCGTGCTGGTTCTCGGCAGGCCGGCGGCCGTTCCGGCGCAGGATCGCGAGAACCTCTTCGAACAGGGGCTGGAGGGCTACCGCGCGGGCGAGTATGCCAAGGCTCAGCGACTCCTGCGCGAGTACGTGGAGACGTACGGGGAACGCCGGGGCGCCGAGGCCGCGCATCTGGGCGAAGCGTACCATTACCTCGGTCTGATGACTCCCGATGCCAGCCTGGCGGAGGGGTACTTCCTCGCGGTCACCCAGCGCTACCCGTCCGCCCCCGTCGCCGACGAGTCCGCCGTCAGGCTGGCTCAACTGTATGCGATGCAGGGCAACTACGCCGAGGCTCGCAAGCAGTGGCAGGCTCTGGCACGCGGGTATCCCCTCAGTCGCTGGGCCCCCGAGGCGACGCTGCGCGTCGGGCAGTCGTACTTCGCCGAGCAGGAGTGGGAGCCCGCATACGAGGCGTTCTCAGCCGGGTTCTCGCGCATGAAGGAGTTCTCGAGGAGCGGCGGCCGCGGCGCGAATCTGCGCGACCTGGAAGGTGAATACGTCTACTGGCTGGGACGAACACTGCTCGCGCGGCGCTCGCATGGGGACGCGCGCAAGTACCTGAACCTGGTGCTGCTCGACTATCCCGACCACCCGCTGGAGCCCCTCGCGCTCTACTACCTGGCGGAGTCCTATCGCGAGGACGGCAAGGAGCGGGAGGCCGCCGACAACTGGCGGCGCTTCGGCGAGTCGGTGCGCAATACGAGCCTGGAGACGCTCGCCGAGAACCCGAACCTGCTCGCCGTCGCTCGCGCTCGGGAGGCGGGAACGCTCGATCGTCCGGCGGAAGCCGCCGCTCCGCCGTCACGGGAAGTCGCCGACGGCGCTGGCGGGGAGGGCGCTGCCGAAGCGGGAGTCGAAGACCGTGACGCCGAGAGAGAGCGCGCACGCGGCCGGCCTGCGGATGGCGGAGGTTTGCGTGCGCCTGCGCGCGGGCGCGCGGGGGGCGCTGCGTCAACGGAGCCGCCTGAAGAGCCCCCTGACCGCCGCGGCGCCGCGGCCGCTGGAGAGGATCCGGCGCGCGAGGATCGAGCCGCGATGGCGGCGGTGGAC
>JACCXV010000356.1 GCA_013696835.1 Gemmatimonadota bacterium
AACGCCAGCGGCAGCGCCATTCCGGCGCGGGATCGAGGTGCCGGACGACCCTCCGCCCCCGAGCGGGACGATTGGAGTGAAGTTTTCACAGGACGCGATGTTCCCAGGAGAGCCGGACGCTGTAGCCCTCCCGCTTGCTGTTGGCGGTGACGGTATACGTGAAGGTCGCCAGCGTGTCGGCGACGATCTGAACGCCGTCGGGGTCCTGGCCGGCGGCGGTGCGGGCGCTCAGCTCGACGATCCCGTGCTCGAGCGCCGCCTCAGCGCTGGCGAGCGCGCCATTTGCGGCCCCGTACGCCACGCTCACCCGCTGGTCGGTGTTGGACAGGATGGCCGAGGCGGTGGCGACGAAGCCCAGCCCGACGAGGAGCAGCAATGCCATTGGCAGCGCCATCCCCCCGCTGCCGGCCGGCAGGGGCGGCCGTGGCCGCCGGATACCGGAGCGTACGCCCGACGGCTTCATCACGCGCACGCTCAGTAAGCCAGGTTTCGTGGAGAGACGTTGGACTCGAGCGTCGTGGCCTGCACGCCCGACGCTGCCCCGGAGACGGAGACCGAGATGCGGCGGATGTTCGCGAGCGCCGCACCGGTCACGGGGGAGGCCAGGGTGTCGCCGGCGGCGTCGAAGTACGTGAAGCGCACACGCGTCACGAACTCGGCCATGGGCTGCGCCCCGGAGTCCCCGGCCGTGCCGCGCGTCCGGCGGCGCAGCGTGCTGTCGGAGATCGTGTGCGAGTACTGGATGTCCTCGTTTCCGTCCTGCACGTCGCCGTCGGGGCCGCCCTCGGGGTCGTCGGTGCTGTGGAAGTCCATCTTGAAGCGCAGGTTGTTCGAATCGGCGACCGCGATTCCAGGCGGATCGGCATACGTTCGCAGCGGATCCTTCATGCCCGCGTTGCGCAGCTCGCGCAGCATGAGGTCGATGGCGGAGCGGACGTTCTGGTCCACCTCGACCGTGCGGTTCTCGCTTCGGAATACCCCGCTCTGGACGCGGAAGAGCTGCAAGATTGTCGCGCCCAGCACTCCCGCCATGACGACCACCACGAGGAGCTCGATGAGCGTGAACCCGTCGCTTCTGGCGACGCCAGGGGACACCTAGCGCGAGCCCCGGATCGTTCGCAGCGAGGTCTGGTGTCCCTGCCCGCGCGAGGTCCAGCTCACTGTCACCACGATCGTCTTCAGGCCCTGCACGGGATCGTTCGTGGCCACCGTCCAGTTGCGGGTGTAGGTGACGCCGTCCAGCCGGCGGGTGTCGCTGCCGGGCTCGATGGACGTGTAGGGCTCGACACGGAACCGCTCGATGCGCTCCTGAGCGATGGCGCTGGCCGTGGTCAGCGAAGAGCTCTGTGTGTTCGCGCGGGTGACCGTGGTGCTCAGCGCGGCAAGGCCCATCAGCCCTACCCCGATGAGCAGCACGGCAACCATCATCTCGATGAGCGTGAAGCCGCGGCTGCCGTGCCGGCGCACCACACCGCTGACACCACAGCTCATCCGCCCCCCTCCCGGATCCGGATCAGTCCCGTGATCGGCACGCTGATCACGAGCCGATGCTCAGGGTTCGTCGAGTCGGAGATCGTCAGCGTGGTCATGGGCGACACGGTGCCGCGCGGCTGGAAGGTCAGGTCGCCTCCGCTCGAGACAACCCGCACGTCCTTGTCCAGCTTGAGCGGGCCGCGGATCGTACGCCACGTGTTGCCGTCCTCCCACAGCAGGGTGTAGCTGTCCTGGCCTGAAATCTGAAAGCGGGTTCGCCGCCCGCGCGTGATCGACTGCTGCCGGACGTCCTGAAGCGCGGAGTAGACCTCTCGCCCGGCAGACTGGACCCGAAACGGCGTCGTGTACGCCGCGAACGACGGGAAGGCGATGGCTGCCAGAATTCCGATCAGGCCAATGGCGACCAGCATTTCGAAGAGGCTGAACCCGGCGATCCTGGAGTGTTGCACACTGCCTCGAGCGAAGGGTGGTTCGGCAGGCGGCGCTTGCGAGGGCGTTCCCACACTAGGGGGAAGCAAGAAGCGATCCTTTGTGTCCGCGATGTCGTTGCAATCCCCACAATCGGCTGGGCGCCATGGGCTTGAGGTGCGGACAGAGGGGAGGCGCTTGCCTCGGCGGAAGCCTTCCAGTTGCGTTCTGCAAGGCGCGCGCTCACTGGTGAGCGGGAGTGGGCGGCTAGTTGAGCGCGGAGCGCCTCCGTTCGGGAACCGATCCGGCGTCACGGGCGCTGGAAGCCTCGGCGAAGCCGAAGCCCCGGCGGGATTCGATCACGTAGCGCGGCCGGCCCTTCACCTCGTCGAAGATGCGGCCGATGTACTCCCCCATGATTCCCACCGTCACGAGCTGGACTCCTCCCAGGAAGAGCACCGCGGACATGACGGACGCCCAGCCGGGGATGGCGAGATCGGTCGAGAGCTTCACGAGCAGGATCGTGACGAGCGCGACGAAGGAGAGGCCGGAGGCGGCGAGGCCGACGTAGCTCGCCAGCCGCAGCGGGGCGTAGGAGAACGAGAACAGGGCGTCGAGCGCCAGCCGCAGCAGCTTGCGCGGCGTCTGGCGAGGGTCGCCTGCGTGGCGTGCGGCGCGCTCGAAGCGCACACCCGTCTGCCGTCCGCCGGCGTAGGCCCGCAGTCCGCTGATGTAGCGGTTCCGCTCGGGCATGGCGCGCAGCACCTCGGCGACGCGCTGGTCCATCAGCGAGAAGATGCCGGCGTCGAGCGGGAGGTCGATGTTCGAGAACGAGCTGAGCAGTCGATAGAAGACGCGAAAGCCCGCCCGCTTCAGCGCGCCCTCCTTGCGCTTCTCCTTGATCGCGTAGACCACGTCGTACCCGTCGCGCCAGCGGGCGACGAGCTCGGGCACGACCTCGGGCGGATCCTGCAGGTCGCCGTCCATCAGGACGACGCCGTCCCCCGTAGCGTGATCGATGCCCGCGGACAGCGCGGTCTGATGCCCGAAGTTTCGGGATAGCCGGAGGACCTTCAGCCGTGGGTCCGCGGCACTCATCTCCATCAGCCGGTCGCGGGAGCCGTCCACGCTGCCGTCGTCCACGAACACGACTTCGAAATCCGGCGTGACGCGCTCGAGCGCGGACACCAGCCGGCGCCCCAGCTCGGGGAGCGTGGACTCCTCGTTGTAGATCGGGATCACGACCGACAGCACAGGCTTCGTGGCGCTCATCTCACCGCTCATCTCACGTCGACCTCTGGCGAGGGAGGCGCGGCCGGGAGCAAGGACATGCGCGTCAGCGGAGCGCGGCGAAACGCCCGTTGCGGTAGACGTACGCCGCCTTCCCGGGGTAGGCGGCCATCAGCTCGGCGTTCTGCTCCCGCAGGTCGCGCGCCACGACCACGGCGGACTCGAGGTGCGGGGAGTTCTCCGGCAGGTGGGGCGTGAAGACGTCGAAGCCCAGGCGGTCGTAGCGCAGCTCCTCGGCGCAGCGCTCCGGCAGGATGCCCGGCGCCAGCCTCAGAGTCGGGTCGCCGGCGAGGTTCAGCTTCCGTGCGCCGCGGGCCGTCCGCATCAGCCTCTCCAGCCGCCGCTTCACCTCCGCGGGGGCTGCCCCGTCGCGGTGCGCTTCGCGCAGCAGCTCGTCCATGGCACAATGGTCGACCCGCCGGTACGCGCGTTCCGCGAGCGACGGAGGAACGCCGAGCCCGCGGGCGCTCGCGAGCATGCGGCTCCCCCAGCTTTCGGTGACGAACACCAGCGCGTCGGTGAGGCCCGCGTCGCGGGCCTCCGCCGCTACGTTGACCTTCATGCTTCGCATCCCCGAGGCGTAGACCCGGAAGCGTTGGGGAGTCGCATACAAGATCGAATACCCGAAGCACAGGACAAGCAGGACGCCTGCGAGTGGGGCCAGCGGCGTTGGCGCACCGCCGCGCCGGCGCGGAGCGAACGCCCGCGCAGCCGCAGCGCACCTTCGCAGAGGGCGCGGGCGGTGAGAGGGATCAGGAACGCCAGGCCGGCGTAGAGGAAGCGCGGCCCGAGGAACGCATCCCGGTGCCAGTACAGGAAGTACACGGCAGGCAACGCCAGGAATCCGGCCACCAGCCGCCGGTCCCAAGGCTGGACGGCCCAC
This sequence comes from Gemmatimonadota bacterium, assembly GCA_013696835.1. Classification (GTDB taxonomy): domain Bacteria; phylum Gemmatimonadota; class Gemmatimonadetes; order JACCXV01; family JACCXV01; genus JACCXV01. The sequence goes on from JACCXV010000356.1 coordinate 4,076, forward strand.
CCCGCGAGGAGGAACAGCCCCAGCGGGAGCAGCGAGGGAACGGGCCACTCGAAGAGGAAGACGTTCAGCAGCGACAGATCGACGAGCTCGTTGCGCAGCCCGGCCAGCGGGGTGTGCAGGTCGCCCCAGGGGGTCTCGTGAAAGCCCAGCCCGTGGCCCGGGCCCCACAGCTTCACGTATCCGGGAACCCACGGGTTGCCGGTGGTGAGCAGGTTGTAGAGCGGATACAC
>JACCXV010000364.1 GCA_013696835.1 Gemmatimonadota bacterium
CCCGAATGACCGCGCCGCCGCGGCGGCCGGACCCGGCAGAGTCGATCGGCCGGTGGGCTTCGCTCTTCGCAGAGGCCGGTCCACGGCCCGCCCCCCAGGGGACGCGGGCCAACCCCTATCTGGGAGAGGTCCCCTCATGAACATCCGGCCCGCTCCCGCGCCCATGCCGAGAGGCTGAGAAGGATGCCCCCGATCCATGAAACGAGAGATTCTGATCAACGTCGCCGACAAGGAGACGCGCGTTGCGATTCTCGAGGATGATCTGCTCGTCGAGCTGCTGGTCGACCGCGAGGGTGAAGAGCGCCATGTAGGCGACATCTACAAGGGCACGGTGAGCGCGGTCTTGCCGGGCATGCAGGCCGCGTTCGTGGACATCGGCATGGAGAAGAGCGGCTTCCTCCACGTCTCCGACCTCGCCGACTTCTACGCTTCGGACGAGGAGGATGAGGACAACGGCGACGGCGCGGGAGGGCGGAAGGGTGGGGGACGCGCACGCACCCGCCGGCGCTCGTTCGAGGACACGCAGATCCAGGACGTCCTGAAGCGCGGTCAGGAGATCCTGGTGCAGGTCACGAAGGAACCCATCAGCACCAAGGGCCCGCGCCTGACCGGGCAGATCTCCCTCCCCGGACGCTTTCTTGTCTTCATGCCCGGCGTTAACCACGTCGGGGTCTCCCGCAAGATCGAGAACCGTGAGGAGCGTGCCCGCCTGCGCGCGCTGCTGAACGAGATCCGTCCCGCGAGCGGCGGCGTCATCGTGCGCACGGTGGGGGAGGAGACGTCCAACAAGGCGTTCCAGCGCGAGATCGAGGGCCTGGCCGGCACGTGGAAGAAGATCGAGAAGAAGGCGCAGGGGGCGGAGGCGCCGTCGCTGGTGCACCAGGAGGCGACGCTCACCTCCGGGCTGGTGCGGGACGTGTTCTCGGACAAGGTGGACGGCCTGATCGTGGACGAGAAGCCGCTCTACGACGAGATCCGCCGGTACATGAAGGACGTCTCGCCCGACCTGATGGACCGCATGAAGCTGCACCGGGATGCGATCCCGCTCTTCGACTCCTACGGCATCGAGGAGGAGATCGAGAAGACGCTGCTGCGCAGGGTGGAGCTGCGCACGGGCGGGCATCTCGTGATCGAGGCCACCGAGGCGCTGGTCTCGATCGACGTGAACACCGGCCGCTACACGGGCAAGAAGGATCCCGAGGCGACCATCCTGCGCACGAACCTCGAGGCCGCGCGCGAGGTCGCCCGGCAGCTCCGGCTGCGCGACGTCGGCGGGATCATCGTCATCGACTTCATCGACATGGAGGTGCGCGCCAACCGCAAGCGCGTCTTCCAGGAATTCAAGACCTGGCTGTCGCGGGACCGCGCGCGGACCAAGGCCTTCGAGGTCTCGGACCTGGGGCTCGTGGAGATGACCAGGCAGCGGGTTCGGCCCAGCCTCTTCCAGTCCCTCTCCCAGCGCTGCCCGACCTGTGACGGGCAGGGCCGGGTGCTCTCACCCTCCACGGTCGCCCGCAAGATCGAGCGCACGCTGCGGCGGGTGGGGATCGCCGGAGCCGAGAAGCGGGTGGAGGTGCGGGCACACCCCGAGATCGCGCTCTACCTCATCGACGAGGAGCGCTCGATGCTGCAGACGCTGCGCAAGGGGTACGGGCTCGAGATCGAGATCCGCGACGACCCGCTGATGCGCGTGGACGAGTTCAAGCTGTACGCGCTGCCGGGGCATCGGGCGCTGGAAGGGGGCGGCTAACCGTCAGAGCGGAAACCTCCCGGGTACTTGGGCCCACGTCCACTGAGGTAGCGCCCCTCATATTCTTGGTGATGGTTATTTAGGCACCTTAGGTAACGTCCGTCGGAAGGTTTTCTCCGTGGGCCGCGCTACCTGCTATAGCGTCGGAGTGGGTGGGTACGTCGCCCACGTGTGGGCGCCCGTCGTTTGACACCTCGCGGTGGGCGCCTCTACATTGGGCGGCTTCACCTGGACCCCTCGCCGGATCACCCGTAGCCCTCAGGAGATTGGTAAGAGCATGTACGCGATCGTCGAGAGCGGCGGCAAGCAGTTCAAGGTTCGGCGAGACGGCCGCGTGCGTGTGCCCAGCCTGGTCGGCGAGCCCGGTGAGCGTGTTACCTTCGAGCGCGTGCTCTGCGCGTCCGACGGTAGCAACCTCCGCATCGGAGCGCCGACGCTGGAAGGCGTCCGAGTGGTGGGGGAGATCGTCCGGCACGGACGTGCGAAGAAGATCGTGATCTTCAAGTTCAAGAAGCGCCACCGCTACCGGAAGAAGCAGGGACATCGCCAGGATTTCACGGAGGTGGCGATAACGGAGCTGGCGCTGGATCGGAACGGCGAAGGACGACCCGCCGTCGAGGAAGAGATCGGGACGGGTGTGGAGCGCGAGAGTCGGCAGGTCGGTCCCTATGTCTGCGAGGAGTGCGGGCGAGGGTTTGCGACGGAGCGCGGGCTGCAGCAGCACCGCGCCAAGGCACACACGGGAGGCGAGAGTGGCTCATAAGAAGGGAGTCGGCAGCTCGCGGAACGGCCGCGACAGTCACGGTCAGAGGCTGGGCGTGAAGAGCTATGGCGGCGAGCGCGTGAGGGCTGGCACCATCCTGATCCGCCAGCGGGGGACACGCATCCATCCCGGCGTGAACGTGGCGCGCGCGAAGGACGACACGTTGTTCGCGCTGATCGACGGCCACGTGCGCTACGAGCGTGCGGGCAAGACCCGCAAACGCGTCTCGGTGCAGCCGCTGGTGGAGGAGCCCGTCGCCGCGGATTGATCCGCCCCGCGGCGCCAGGTCGACCGATCCGCGAATGGCCGCAGGGACGATCGACCCAGATTCCGAGCGAGCCCCCTGACGGGGGCTTTTTCACGCTCCTCCCCGTTGCCCCGAACACACAGCTCGCTTATCTCGATCGAAATGCCACCTGCTCAGGAGGC
>JACCXV010000399.1 GCA_013696835.1 Gemmatimonadota bacterium
GCGCGGTCCACCGTCACGGCTGCCGGCCCCGCGCCCGGCGCGCGCGGATCCACCGCCACCTCGCGCTCGAGCGCGCGGTTGACGCCGAGCGACGCGAAGACGGCGTAGTTCATCGCGATCCGGAAGAGCGCCCAGCGTCCGAACGCCTCGGGCCCTAGCAGGCGCGCCAGGAGCAGTCCGCGCCCCCCGAGGAGACCTTCGACCACCCCCCGGCTCGCGCCATAGAAGAAGATCCCGCGCAGCTTGCGGGAGCCGGCGGAATCCCCCGGAGCGGATTCCTCGGGCGGTCCGTTCGCGCTCGCCACCGAAGCCCGCGTCCGGCGTGGCGCGCGGCTCAGCGAGGCTGCGATGCCGCCTCACGATGCAGCGGCTCGACCACCCGGAACTTTCTTCCGGCACCCGCCGGAAAGTCGTCCACGAGCTCCACGTCCACGCGCACCGTGGGCCCCACCGCGGCAGCGATCCTGGCGCGAATGCCTGCGGCAGCGGTGCGGCGTGCGCACGGGTCCACGAGCGCCTCCACGCGCAGTCGATCTCCGGGCCGCTGCGCGACGCGATAACGGCGCATGCCGTCGACGGGCTCGAGGGCGCAGGTCAGGAGGTACGGCGAGATCCTGCGCCCGCCGATCTCCAGGTACTCGGTCTCCCGTCCGGCCACGACACCCATGCACGGGAGCGGAAACCCGCAGGCACAGGGCCCCTTTCGCAGCGTGCCGCGGTCGCCGATGCGATAGCGCAGCAGCGGCATGGCGCGGTTCACGAGCAGCGTCGCCACCAGATCCCCTTCCTCACCCGAAGCGACCGGGACACCGGCGGGGTTCAGCACTTCCAGGTGCACCACGTCGGCATTGAGATGAGGAATGCCGAGGCAACACTCCCACGCGATCTCCTTCGTCTCGCTGGTGCCGTAGACGTCCAGCACGGGACAGCCGAAGGCTCCGACCAGCGTTTCGCGCGTCGGCGAAGGCAGGATCTCGCCGCTCGTGAACACGACCCGCGGCCGCAGGGACCGTCGATCCTGGCTCAACGCAGCCGAGACCTCCAGAAGCGCCGAGGGCAAGCCGTAGATCGCGTCGGGCGCAAAGGCGGAGAGCTGCTGCGCGACCTGGTCGGCGGGCTGCAGCACGCTGACGGTGCGGACCCTGCCCGCCCGCGCGCCGATCGATGGCTCCGGCGCACCGGGGGGCATGGCGTCCAGCACCGCCAGCCGGTCGAGGAGCCCGACGCCGCACGCGCGCCGGGCACGGGCTTTCACCAGATACTTGAGGATGGCCCAGGCCCGACCGTCGTAGTGCACGCGAAACGGCTCGCCGGTGGAGCCTGAGGAGCGTGTCGAGTGCCAGGACGGGTCCCGGCGGCCGCCCTGCAGCGCCGCGTCGCCCGCCGCGCGAAGCTCCGCCTTGGAGACCGGCGGAATGTCACGCATGGCCGTGAAGGGATCGCGCAGTGCGGGGCTCCCAGCGTGCACGCCGAGGCCGGCGTCCTGCAGCCGCTCGCGTCCGAACGGGGTAGCGGCTGCGGCGCGCAGCGTTGCCGCGGCGCGGCCACGGGCGATGCGCTCGACCTCGAGGGGCGTCCGGCGCAGCACGCTCAGAGTAGGCCAGGCCTCGACCGCGAGCCACCCGGCGAGCGAGCCGCTCACGAGGGGACGGGGAGGCGGCTCAGGAAAGATCCGGGCCGGGACGTGCTCCGGCGAGGCGGCGACGCAGGGCGCGGTAGACCTGCAGATAGCGGTCCGTCATGTGCTCCCAGGACAGAGTCGCCACGGCACGCTCGCGGTTGGCAGCGCCCATCCGAGCGCGGAGCCCCGCATCGTTCGCCATGCGGCGGAGAGCTGCGGCCAGGGCGGCCGGATCCTCTGGAGAAACGAGGAACCCGGCCTCGCCGGCCGGCACGAACTCGGGGATGCCACCCACGTCGCTTCCGACGATCGGAAGACCGGAGGCGAGCGCCTCCGCGAAGACGTTGCCGAACGCCTCTTCGCGCGGGCTGAGGGTGAAGACGTCTGCCTGGCGGTAGCGCGCAGCCAGCGCCGGGCGGTCGAGGGCGCCCACGAACCGTACACCGCCGCCGAGTTCGAGCTTGGAGGCCAGCGAGCGGAGCGCCCCCTCCGCCGGTCCGCTGCCGACGACGTCAAGCGTGAAGCGGTCGCGCTCCAGCAGGGAGAGGGCGCGCAGCAGGTTGGCGATGCCCTTGCGCTCGATCAGACGCGCCACCGCGAGGCAGCGGAGCGGCGCTCCCGGAGCCGGCGGCACGGCCGCCCCGGGGTGGAAGAGCTCGAGGTCGACCCCGTTGCGGATCACGGTGAAGCGCAGGTCCGGCGACGTCCGCCAGGCGAGGCGGCCGAGACCCTCGGACAGCATTACGATGCGGTCCGCGCGGCGCCAGATCCAACGGGTCAGTGGCAGGGCCAGACGGTGCGCAACCCGCAACCGCAGGTCCGACTCGTCGTAGCCCGGCACGTCCGAACCGCGCAGCGAGACGACCACCGGGGCTCTGCCGAAGTCGCACAGCGGGAGCAGCGCACCGGTGGGGAGGGAGAAGAAGAAGTGCACGATGTCGTAGCGGGTGCGGCGCACGAGGTCGCGCACGACGGGGAGGGCCGCCCGCAGATACCCCGCCGCCCCGCCCATGCCGGCGTCGTGCACACCCCGGCGCCGCGTGCGAACGCGGAACAACCTGGGCGCTGCGAGTGGCGGATCGGACGGGTCGTTGACGAGGAGGGGAGTGGTCGGGTGCTCCACCCCCCGCGCTTCGCGGGGGAGGCCACCTTCGCCGGGCCAGGTCGCTGCCGTCACGACGTCAACGTGCTCACGCCTGCCGGCCAGGCTGGCGGCCAGGGCCGCGGTCACCACCCCGGCTCCGCCCCCGAGGGGGGGGTACTCGTAGTTCAGCAGGAGGATGCGCATGGGACGAATGCCCTGGACGAGCGGTACCGCACCGCCGGGGGCTTGAACAGGGGCCAACGAGGGCAGCATGGCGGGAAGTATCGATTCGCTGGTGGCTCCACGCCATCCGGCACGCGGGGAAGCGGGCGTACATCCCCGGAAGGATGCCCCGACCCCGCCGATGGGCGGCGCCGCTTTGACAGTGCCCCGAGCACGGGCCTAACGTTCCGTGTGAGGTGGAGGACGTGAACCCGCGGCCGAGGAGCCGATGACGTCCCGCTGCAAGCGGCCATGAAGCTGCGTCTTCCGCTGACGGCCATCCGCACGAAGATGCTGGCGCTGTTCGTCAGCCTGGTGACGCTCTTCGTGCTGCTTTCCGGTTTCGTTTGGTACCGTCTGACGACGAGCCGCCTCGAACGGGAGATTGCCAGCCGGCTGCTATCGGTCGCCGAGCTGGGGCGCACGAACTTCAGCGTGGATCTCGTGGACGAGCTGGTGCGTTCCGCTCGCGAGATCTCGCCCGCCGAGTACGGCCAGCGCTACACCTACCGTAGCGCCCTCAACAAGATCGAGAACCTGCAGGCGAGCTCGCAGGCCAAGGCGATTCACATCTTCGACCGGCACCTGCGGATCCTCGCCTCGACCGACACCACGCTCGTGCCGGGATATGTCTACCCGCTGCTGCGCAGCTACCGTCCCGAGCTGGAGGCGGTCTTCGCGGGGCGAGGGCAGGCGAGCGTGCGCTTCGAAGACGAGGAGGGCAAGGTCTACCAGAGCGCGTTCGCGCCGCTCTTCGGGAGGGACCCCGCGGCGGCGGACGCGGCGGCACCCTCGAGCACCGGCGATATTGCCACGGAGGCCTCCGTGATCGCCGCCCTCGGAGTGGACCTGAACGTCGCCTATCTCGACATCCTGGGCGAGTTCAAGCGCACGACGGTCACCATCACGCTGCTGGGCATCGCGGTGGCGATCCTCGCGGGGCTCGTCTTCGCGCGCACGCTGACGCGCCCGCTCACCGACCTCGTCGCCTCGGCCCAGCGGATGGAGCGCGGTGACCTCGGCGCGCCGGTAGAAGTCCGCTCGGGCGACGAGATCGGCTACCTGGGCGCGGCGATGGAGGACATGCGGCAGGGCATCCTGCGCCGCGACAAGCACCTGCGTACGATGCTCGCGGGCGTGGCGCACGAGATCCGCAATCCGCTCGGCGGGATCGAGGTCTTCGCCACCCTGCTCCGGGACGAGCTGACGGAGGACGACGAGCGCCGGCAGCACCTCAAGAAGATCATCCTCGAGGTGCACCACCTGAAGACGATCGTGAACGAGTTCCTCGTCTACGCCCGCCCGCGGCAACCGGTTCCCGAGCCGTTCTCGCTGAACGCGGTCGTGGAGGACCTCCGTTTCCTGCTGGCGGGCGAGCTCGCCGAAAAGGAGCTGGACCTGCTGATGGACATGGGTGGAGAGGAGCTTCACGTGTACGCGGACGGCGACCAGATCAAGCGTGCCCTCCTCAACCTTACCCGCAATGCCATTCAGGCCTCCCGCCGCGGCGGGACGGTCGAGCTGCGGGCCCGACGCGGTGGGGAGCGGGTTCGCATCGTGGTCAAGGACCATGGGGCCGGGATCGCCCCCGGGGACCTGGCGCTCATCTTCGACCCCTTCTTCACCACCAAGGGCTCGGGAGCTGGCCTCGGGCTGTCGATCGTCAAGTCGATCGTGGAGGAGAACGAGGGGGAGATCGCCGTCGAGTCGGCTCCCGGGGAGACGACCGCCTTTTCGATCGCCCTGCCTGCGGCCCGCGGCGCCGCGGATCGCTTCCGTTCCGCTGGCGCCCCCCCGGGTGCACCCCTCGCGGGCCACTCGGCCGCCTCCTGACGGTGCGCCGAAACCCTCCCCGGGAGGCCTCCCCGCAGCGGGTTGGGTGCCGCGAACCGCAGCGTGTCGACGTCTCCCGAGGCGCGGCAGTGCCACGAGTCCCATGGCCGCGATCCTGATCGTAGAAGACAATGCGACCCTGCGCGACGGCCTCACGCAGCTTCTCCGTACCCGCGGCCACGCCGTCGAGGCTGCGCATTCCGTCGCCGCGGCCCGTGCGCTGCTCGCGGCCGGCACCTTCGACCTGGTCGTGTCCGACTACCGGCTCGAGGACGGCACGGGGATCGACCTGCTGACGCGAATCAAGCAGAGTGGTCTCGCGGGGGAGCCCGACTTCATCATGATCACGGGCTACGGGACGATCGACATCGCGGTCGAGTCCATGCGGCTCGGCGCATGGGATTTCCTCACGAAGCCGCTCGACTCGGACGCCTTCCGCATGAAGGTGGAGAAGGCGCTCGAGGTTCGCGCGACCCACGGCGAGAACCGCCGTCTCGACGCCGAGAACGCGTACCTCCGGGGCGAGGTGGAGGAGCGCTTCGGCGATATCGTGGGCCGCAGCCCGCAGATGCAGGCGATCTTCGGCCAGATCCAGAAGATCGCACCCACCCACTCCTCCGTCCTGCTCACCGGCGAGAGCGGCACGGGAAAGGAGCTCGTGGCACGGGCGATCCACCGGCAGAGCCCGCGCGCGGGCGGCCCGTTCATTCGCGTGAACTGCAGCGCGCTGGCCGAGACCCTGCTGGAATCGGAGCTGTTCGGCCACGAGCGCGGCGCCTTCACCGGCGCCGTCCGGGAGCGGCGCGGGCGCTTCGAGCTGGCCCACGGGGGCACGCTGTTCCTCGACGAGGTGGCGGACATCCCGCCCTCCGTGCAGATCAAGCTGCTCCGCGTGCTCCAGGAGAAGGAGCTCGAGCGCGTGGGGGGAGAGCGCACGATCCGGGTGGACGTGCGCATCCTCTCGGCCACCAACCGCGACCTGGCGGCGGCAGTGGAGAGCGGCGGCTTCCGCGAGGACCTCTTCTACCGGCTGCACATCGTGCCCCTGCGCATCCCGCCGCTACGGGAGCGGGAGGGTGATATCGAGCTCCTCGTGCGGCACTTCATCCGCGCCATCTCCAAGGAAACGGGGAAGCGCATCACCGGCATCACCGACGAAGCGCTGGCCCACCTCCGATCCTATCCCTGGCCGGGCAACGTGCGCGAGCTGGAGAACGCCATCGAACGCGCGATCGTCCTGTGCGACGGCGAGCAGCTCGGGCCGGGGGAGTTCCCGATGGGAGACGCCCCCGGGCTCGCGCCGCAGTCGCTGGCGGGGAACGGCTCGCTCGACGGCGTGCTCGCGCAGACGGAGCGGCGCCTGATCCAGGAGGCGCTGGACAAGGCGGGTGGCGTCAAGACCCGCACCGCGGAGATCCTGGGCATCAAGACGAGCGCGCTCTACTACAAGCTGGAGAAGTACGGGCTCCTCCCGTGACGCATCCGCCATGCGCTGCCTCCCTTCCGCCCCGGCGCTCCTAGCCCTCGCGCTCCTCGCAACCGCGGGGCTGCGGGCCCCCGTCGCCCTGGCGCAGACGCTCACGATCCCAGAGTACCGCGAGCTGGTTCTCGCGAACGAGGGCAAGCTCACCCGCATCGATCGGGAGATCGCCGTCGAGAACGCGCGTTTGGACCGGCTCGTGTCGGAGCGCAATCGCGGCGACAGCCCCGGGGGGGAGGAGCGGGCGGGCCAGCTCTCGGGGCGCATCGTCAAGGTTTCGAACCGCCTGGCGGAGCTCGAGCGGCTGAAGCGCTCGACTCAGGCCGAGCTCCGGCGCCTGCGAACCGCGCTCGACGAGCGCTACACGGCGGCGATCGACGGCAGCCTCGACCGCCTCGGCGCCATGGCCCAGTCCGACCCCGCCTACGCCCGCCTCTATCTGGAGACGAGCCGCTACATCGGCGCGCGTGACTCCCTTCAGCTGCAGATCCGCATCGGGGAGACGCTACGCAACTTTCGCGAGTTCCCGATCCTGCTCACCGACGGGCCGGCGGAGATCCGCGAGAAGGCCGGCTTCTACCGCGACTACGTGCGCGACGTGGATGCGCGACTGGCCGCCCTCGAGGGCGAGATGCGGAAGATCCAGGACCGCGACCGGGTGAGCGAGCGGATGCGGGAGTTTCGCGAGGACCTCGCGTTCCAGGGCGCCGACGCACCGGACCGTCCCGGGG
>JACCXV010000400.1 GCA_013696835.1 Gemmatimonadota bacterium
GTCCACCACGAGCTCCCCGAGATACACCCATGAGCCCAGCTCCGTCGTGATCACGTTGGAGTTCTTGCCGCGCCAGCCGATCCCGGCCCGCTGCGCCCAGAGCTTCTCCTGCAGCGGCGCGCTGTCCACGAAGGCGCGCCCCCGCAAGCCTGGATCAGCTTCCTCCAGCGTGCGCAGCACGGCCCGCAGCTTGTCCTTGAGCACGCGATGATAGTCCTCTCCCCACGCGTAGCGCGCGACCTTGCCCTCTCCCGGCTCGGCCTGGCGGGGAGCGTCACGATAGTAGTTCAGAGCCACCGCGACGACCGAGCGGGCGCCGGGGACGAGCTCCCGCACGTCCGTGCGCTTGTCGAACCAGCGCTCCATCCAGCCCATGCCGCCGTGCATCCCGCGGCCGAGCCAGCGTGCGAGCCGGTCGGCCTCCCCGGTCGGCCCGGCGGGCGCGACCCCCACCTTGTCGATGCCCTCCCGCCGCGCGGCGGCCCGGAGCGCCGCCGTCAGATCCGCCGGGCTCACAGGCTCCTCCCCATGCCGTCGAACACCGGTTCCTCCAGCTCTCCATCGGGCAGCGCGGGGAGCTCCGAGAGGGAGGCGAGCTCCGACGGGGAGGCTTCACGCTCGCTCCCACCCGCGCCTGCGGCCCCCGCTTCCGGAGCCGCATCCCCCGCTCCGCCGCGCAGATGGTCCAGGACGCGCTGCGCGGTGCGGAGCGAGAAGCCTGGCAGCGTCGCGATCTGCTCGGGCGTCGCCGCGCGCAAGCGCTCGATGGAGCCGAAGCGGCTCAGCAGCGCCTGCCCCCGGCGCGGGCCGACACCCGGCAACCCCTCGGCCGCGGTGACCAGGGTGCGCGCGCTCCGCCGCCGGCGATGGTACGTGACGGCGAAGCGGTGCGCCTCGTTGCGAATGCGCTGCAGCAGGCGCAGCGCCTCCGAGCGGCGCGGGAGCGTGACGCTCTCGCCGCGACCCGCGAGGAACACCTCCTCGTCCTGCTTCGCCAGCGCGATGACGGGCACGTCGTCGACGCCCAGCTCCCGCAGGACGGCCAGCGCGCTCCCGAGCTGGCCCTTCCCCCCGTCCACCACCAGCAGGTCCGGCAGGTCCTCGCCGCCTTCCAGGCGACCGCGAAGATAGCGGCCCACGATCTCGGCCATCATCGCGAAATCGTCCTGCCCCTCCACGTACTTGATGCGAAAGCGGCGATACTCGGCCTTGCGCGGCTGCCCGTCGTCGAAGACGACGCCCGCGCCCACGGGGTCGGCTCCCTGGATCGTCGAGACGTCGAAGCACGCGATGCGCCTGGGCAGGCGCGGCAGCCCCAGCTCGGCCTGCAGCGCGCGCACGACGTCCGCCGCGCGCCGTCCACCGGACTCCCCCCGGAGGCTCTCCTCCTCCAGGATCAGAGACGCGTTCTTCTGCGCCAGGAGAAGGAGCTTGCGCTTCTCGCCGCGGCGGGGCACGTGCAGCCTCGGCGCGTGGGGAGCGTTGGCGCGCAGCCACGCTTCCACCAGCGGGAGGTCGGGGAACTCGAACGGCAGCAGGATCTCGGGCGGGAACTCGGTCGCCCGCAGGTAGTGGCGCGTGACGAAGAGCCCCAGTGCATCGGACGGGTCCGACTCCGCGGCGGTGAGGTTGCGCAGCAGCCGATGCTCCTTCCCGGTCACGCCGCCGCGCCGCACCTTCAGGATCAGCCCGCAGGCCATGTCGCCCATGCGCGCGAGCGCGATCACGTCCCGATCCTCGCCCTCGATGAAGCGCATGCGCTGCCCCTCCTCCACGGCCAGCAGGGCGTCGAGCTGCTTCTTGAGCAGCGCGGCGCCCTCGAAATCCAGCCGTTCGGCCGCCGCGCCCATGCGCTCGCGGATGCGCGTGGCCACCAGCTGCACGTCGCCGGCGAGGAAGGCCACCACCTCGTCGATCATGCGGCGATAGGCGTCCCTGTCCACGTACCCGACGCACGGTGCGTCGCACTTCTTGATGAACCAGTCGAGGCACGGGCGGGAGGGTCGCTCGGCGGGCAGCTCGTAGCGGCAGCTGCGCACGGGGAACAGGTCCTTGATCAGCGCCAGGTTGCGCCGCATCGCCCCCACCTGTGTGTAGGGCCCGAAGTAGCGCCCGCCGTCGTCACGCAGGCGCCGCGTGATGAGCACCCGCGGGTAGGGCTCGTTCAGCGTCACCTTGATGTACGGATAGCTCTTGTCGTCACGCAGCTCGATGTTGAAGCGGGGGGAGTGCTCCTTGATCAGGTTCGACTCGAGCAGCAGCGCCTCCACCTCGCTGTCCGTGACGAAGTACTCCACCTCGGCGATGTGCCCGACGAGCGCGTCCGTGCGCGGATGCGGCGTGCGGCCGGCCGAGAAGTAGCTGCGGACCCGGCTGCGCAGATCCTTGGCCTTGCCGACGTAGAGGATCTCGCCGCCCGCACCCTGCATGAGGTACACCCCCGGCTTGCGGGGGACGAGCGCGAGCTTGCGCGCGAGCGACTCTCCGGGCGCCACCGGCGGGACCTGCCTGCGGGATCTGCGCATGCGCATAATGTACGTCATCCGGCCTCTCCCCTGCTTCGGGTGGCGGCCCCCTCGCCCGCAGCGGGCGATCTCCTGGAGGACGCCCGTGGCGCACCCCGAGCCCGGTCGGCTGCCTGCCGGCCCTCCCGCACCTCCGGCCGCGGGGGGGCGGTCCCCATCCGAGTCGCGCCGCCAGGGCCGTCGCGGCGACCAGCAGCGGCACGCCCAGCAGGAAGCTCCAGTAGCCTGCATACAGCCACCAGCTGTGGATCAGCAGCA
>JACCXV010000411.1 GCA_013696835.1 Gemmatimonadota bacterium
CGACGTTCTTGAACGAGTTCAGGTTCTTCACCTCGGTCTTGGTGCCCAGCTTCGAGGAGCCGATCGGCCGGATCGACACGTTGGCGTCGCAGCGCAGGCTCCCCTCCTCCATGTTCACATCCGACACGCCCAGATAGCGCAGAACCTGCTTCAGGCGCGTCAAGTAGAGATAGGCCTCGGCCGGCGAGCCGAGTTCGGGGGCGGAGACGATCTCGATCAGCGGCACTCCACAGCGGTTGAAGTCCAGCGTCGTGGCGCCGTCCTCACCGCCGGCGTGGAACGATTTGCCCGCGTCTTCCTCGAGGTGCAGACGCGTGATGCGCACGCGGCGCGGAGAGCCCACGTCGCCGGAACCGGCCTCCGGGGCGGGACCCAGCGTCAGTGCGCCATCCGTCGCCAGCGGCTGGTCGAACTGCGAGATCTGATAGCCTTTCGGCAGATCCGGATAGAAATAGTTCTTCCGAGCGAATACCGAACGCTCGTGAACGGTGCACTCGAGGGCCAGCGCTGCCTTGACGGCATACTCGACGGCTCGCGCGTTGAGCACGGGAAGCGTTCCGGGAAAGCCGAGGCAGACGGCGCAGACCTGTGTGTTGGGCGGTGCCCCGAACTCGGTCGAGCAGGCGCAGAAGATCTTGGAAGCCGTGCTCAGCTGGACGTGAACCTCCAGTCCGATCACCGGCTCGAAGCCGCCATGATCGCCCGGTTCCGCCGGGGACGTGAAGCCTTCGGCATCTTTCACGCGCTCACGACTCCTCACCCTGGGCCGGAGGACCCGATCGCCCGCGGCGCCGTCCGCGGCGACGACCGGTGCGCGGACGATCCTCTCCCGCGTCGGCCTTCGCCCCCGAGCCCCCCGCCGGGGGCTCGGAAGCGCCGCTCGGGGCGGCGCCCCCAGAGACCACACCGCCGCGCTGGAGGGATGGCGCGGCGGCGGGACGTCGGCTCCTGTCACGCGCCGGCGACTCGGTACGCGACTCTCCCCGCTCGACGCGCTCTCTGCCGCGTTCCACGGTTCCCCGCCCGCGGCGTGCGGGCCGTGATCCGACGGCTGCCGACTCCGGCTCCTCGTCCTCGAGCGTTTCCTCGGAGGAGCGCGCGCGGCGCTCGCGCGCCGGCTCGGGCAGCGGCTCGTTCTCGATGTGCCAGGCGACGTTCAGCAGCCTTTCCTCCGACCACGCGGGTCCGATCAGCTGCACGCCGACCGGCAGCCTGCCAACGGTGCCGGCGGGGACGGTGACGGCCGGAAGGCCCGCCAGGTTCACCGCAACCGTGAAGACGTCGGCGAGGTACATGGCCAGGGGATCGCCGATCTTCTCCCCGATCCGGAAGGCGGGGGTCGGAGTCGTGGGCGTCAGCAGACAGTGACAGTCGGCGAACGCGCGCTCGAAGTCCGCGGCGATGAGGGCGCGCACGCGGCAACCCTGGCGGTAGTACGCCTCGTAGTAGCCGGCGGAGAGCACGTACGTGCCGAGCAGGATGCGCCTGCGCACTTCGTGGCCGAATCCCTCGTGGCGAGTGCGCACGTACATCTCCTGCAGGTCCGCCGTCGCGTCGGCGCGCATCCCGTAGCGTACGCCGTCGTAGCGCGCGAGGTTGGAAGAGGCTTCCGCCGTCGCCACGACGTAGTACGCCGCGATTCCCTCGCTCGTGTGTGGAAGGTCCACCTCGCGCACCTTGGCTCCCGCCCGTCGCAGGCGATCGAGCGCAGCGTCGCAGGCGGCGCGCACGGCGGGGTCGAGCTCCGCGGGGAAGTACTCCCGTGGCACGCCGATCCGCAGCCCGCGCAGCGGCCGCTGCAGGCTGTGCGCGTAGTCTGGCACCGGTCGCTCGGCGGACGTCGAGTCGAGGGGATCGAACCCGGAGATCGCGGTGAGCAGGAGTGCGGCGTCTTCCACCGACGCGGTGATCGGACCGATCTGGTCGAGGGAGCTGGCGAAGGCCACGAGCCCCGCGCGCGATACGCGCCCGTAGGTGGGCTTCACGCCCACGACCCCGCACAACGCGGCCGGCTGGCGGATCGAGCCCCCCGTGTCGCTACCGAGGGCGCCGCTGACGTATCCGGCGGCGACCGCGGCCGCCGAGCCACCGCTCGACCCCCCGGGCACGCGTGATCGGTCATGCGGATTGCGAGTAGGCCCGAACGCCGAGTTCTCGGTGGAGGATCCCATCGCGAACTCGTCGAGGTTCGTCTTCCCGATCACGATGGCACCGGCGTGCTTGAGGCGTGCCACGGCGCCCGCGTCATAGGGCGGAACGAAGCCCTGCAGGATGCGCGAGCCGGCCGTGGTGGGACCGTCGGCGACGGCGATGTTGTCCTTCACCGCGACCGGCACACCCGCGAGGGGGCCCACCTCGATGCCCTCCTCGCGCTCCCAGTCGAGGGCCTCGGCCTCGGCGAGCGCCAGCTCGCGCCGCAGCGAAAGGAAGGCATTGAGGCCTTCCTGCCCGGCCTCTGCGGCTTCGATGGCGTCGAGCGTTTCCCGCACGAGCTCGACGGCGGTCGTCTCTCCGCTTTCCAGCCGCGCCTTGACTCCACCGATCCCGCGCATGCTACTCGATGACGCGCGGCACGCGCACGAGCGCGGCCTCGCGCGCCGGAGCGAGCTCCAGCAGCTCGGGGATCACCCGCGACGGAGCCACGCGGTCTTCGCGGCGGCGGGCGGATCCCGAGGAGGCGGGCTCCGAATCGCTCCCGGTCGCCTGCGCGAGCTGGGCCACGTAGCCCAGGATCGCGGACAGCTCGGTCGCCATCCGCTCCGTCTCCTCGGATGTGAGCTCCAGGCGCGCGAGCGCGGCGATCCGGAGCACCTCCTCGCGGTCGACGGTCACCGGGGCGGCGGGGTGAGTGTCCGGCTCCGCGGATTCGCGGGTCTCGCCGGGCCCACGGGATTCGTCGGTCATGTCTCCCGCTCCAGGCGCGCGAGTCGCGCGATGAGGGTCTTCTGTCCGGCCGCATCGAACTCCACGGCCACCTTCAGGTCCTGCCCCGCCCCCGAGACGCGCACGATCGTGCCGGACCCGAAGCGGGGGTGCTGCACGCGCTCTCCCGCTGCGAAGCGGGGCGCCAGGTCGCTCTGCGCCTCGTAGTCCGGCTCCTCGTCCACGCCGGTCTCGGAACGCCAGCCGCCGGTAGCGGGGTATCGCCATACGCCCAGCCGTCCCGCCGCGCCATCGCGCTCCGCCGGGCGCCGTCGCCCCGCCGGGCCGGGGAAGGTAGGAGCGAGGTCACCCGCACGCCAGCCGTGCCGTTCCACCACATGCAGCAGGTCGCGGGGGATCTCGGCCAGGAACCGCGACGGGCCTCCGGAATCCTCCGACCAGCCGTAGCGCGCCCGCCGCCGGGCGCAGGTGAGCACGACCCTGCGCCGGGCACGCGTCAGGCCCACGTAGAACAGCCGCCGCTCCTCCTCGAGATCCTCCGGGGCGTCACCTCCCCGGGCGAGCGGCAGCAGCCCCTCCTCCAGCCCCGCGATGAACACCACGGGGAACTCGAGGCCCTTGGCGTTGTGGAGCGTGAGCAGGGTGGCGGCGTCGGGGCCCGCCTCGGCTTCGTCCACGTCGGAGAGGAGCGCCACGTCCTGCAGGAACGAGGGGAGGTCGGGCTCGAGCGCCCCCCCTCCGAACTCGACCGCGGAGGCGACGAGCTCGTGCAGGTTCTCCGCACGCTCTTCAGCCTCGGGCTCTCCGCTGTCGCGATGGAAGGCGAGCAGTCCGCTCTCCTCGAGGAGGTCGGGGAGAAAGGCCCCGGCCGACTCGGTGGCCGCACGCCTGCCGAAGCGCTCCAGGAGCCCCGCCAGCTCGCGCAGGGCAACCAGCGGCAGCCGGCGAGCCCCCTCGACGAGTGCCCCAACCCCCTCGCCCGTGTCTGTGCCTCCCGGCCCAGACTGTCCAGCGGGAGCTCCGGAGACCTGCCGAGCCGCGACCTGCAGCGGGAGATCCGCCGCCGCGGCCCGCTCCTCCAGCAGCGCCAGCGTGCGGGCTCCGATGCCGCGCCGCGGTACGTTCAGCAGGCGCTTGAAGCTCAGGTCATCCCGCGGGTTGGCCAGAGCCCGGAGGTAGGCGACCGCATCCTTCACCTCGCGACGCTCGTAGAATCGGATGCCGCCCACGATCCGGTGCGGCACGCGCGCACGCCGCAGCGCCTCCTCCAGCGCGCGGCTCTGCGCGTTCGTGCGGTACAGCACGGCCGCGCCACCGAACGTCGCGCCCTCCGAGGGCAGGTC
>JACCXV010000413.1 GCA_013696835.1 Gemmatimonadota bacterium
GGCCGGTGGGGGGTTGGCCCCCGGAATCGCTCCCGGGATTGCGGCAGCCACTCCGCCCGCAGCGCCCGGGGGTGCCGTGGCCGCAGGGGGGGCTGCGGTGGCGGCAGGGAACTCGGCGGAGTCTCCCGACTCTGCGGAAGATGCGGGCTCCGCGGGTGCGGCCGACGTGGGGGCCGCGCAAGCGCCCGCATTGGGTCCGGTGCCGCTCGCGGGTTCCGAGCCCTCGGCAACGCCAGCAGCGACGCCGTCGGACGGCGCAGCTGCAACCTCCCCCGCGAACGCCGCGCGGGCGGTCCCGCTCGACGCTCCTGGTCCGGGCACGATTCCGGCGCCCGGCGAGCGAGACGACCGGCTCTACGATCCCACGCGGCCGGGTACCGTCCAGCCGCTCGGAGCCGACAACCTGACCGGAAACCCGGAGACGCTTCCATGAGCGGCGGCGCACGACGTCTTATCCCGCCCGGCTTGCTCGTGGCCGGCATCCTGCTCGGCCTCCGTGCGGCACCGATGCTGCGTGCCTCCCGCGAACCAGCCGGGCCCACCACGGTCGAGGCGCGCGCCGCGTCACCTGCCGCAGGGCCGCAGCAGCAGCCCTCTCCTCTCAGCGGCCCCGCGCCGGCCGAGAGCGCCTCGGCCGGTCCGGCTCTTTCGGGCGAGGCGCAGCTCGCGAACCTCTCGTACGAGCGCGAGTTCTTCTATTACGACGGCGCCGGACGACGCGATCCGTTCCGGCCCCTGATGGAGGTCGACGCAGACCTCGATGGCCCCCGCTTCGACGAGCTGGTGCTCACCGGCGTCTTTCTTGGCGATGGCGGCAGCGGGATGGTCGTGGTCGAGGACGCCACCCGGAGAGGCTATTTCCTCAAGCCGGGGAACGTGGTCGGCAAGGCGACGCTCGTCCAGATCCTGCCCGACCAGGCGCTCTTCGATGTGCGGGATTTCGGGATCTCGCGGCGGGAAACCCTCAAGCTCCAGCGCTCACAGGAGACCTCATGACCGCTCATCGTTCAAGCGGCGCTGTGGCTGAGATCGCGCATCCAGGCGCCGTAAAAGCTCGCTCAAGCTCGGTGCATGGTCAGCTGCGCTTCGCGTGTCTCCTGGCGCTGATCGCAATCTGTTCCTGGGGTGCTCTTCCGTCCGCGCCCCTGACCGCACGCCCCACGCCTGCGACCTCCGACAGGCTCGACGGAGCCGAGGTCTTCAACGTGCGGGTGGTTGCGATCGAGGGGAAGACGCACGTCGTCTTCGAGACCACCGGGGACGTGGACTACCGGGACTTCTTCTCGGGGGATACCGATCGGCTCACCGTCGACCTCGTGAACGCGCGGCTGGCCACGCCCGCGGCGGCCGTGCTCGTGGACCGCGGCGGGGTGCGCGAGATCGAGCTGAGCCAGACGGGGAACGACGTGGTGCGCCTGGTGATCCACTTCGACGAGGTGGACGACTACTCGATCTTCGAGGAGGGGAACGACCTCCACGTGGCGATCGATGCGGACGCCGGCGAGTTCGCCGAGTACGACATGGCCGCCGCGACCGGTGGTGGGGCGCCGGGAGCGGCGGTGGCTGCCGCGGCGCCGGCCGACGCCCTCGGCTCTCCGCCGGGTGCGGAGCGGGTTACGAGCCCCGGCGCGCGGCGCAACATGCGCGAGATCCCGCGGGAAGCCGCTCCCCCGGCCGTGGGGGCCAGGCAGGACGGACCCGTCGATGACGGCCTGCCCGAGATCGACGGGGCTCCGATCAGCGTGGACTTCCAGCAGGCGGACATCCAGACGGTGATCCGCTCCTTCGCGGAATTCGGAGGCGTGTCGATCGTCGCGGGCTCGCAGGTGACGGGCACCATCACGGCGACGATTCGCGACATGCCGTGGGACCAGGCGCTGGTCTCGATAATGCGCGCGAACGGGTACGAGGTGGCGTACGAGAACGGCATCGTGCGCATCGACTCGATCGCGAACCTGCGCGCCGTGGAACAGCTCGAGGATCTGGAGACGCGCGTGCTCCACCTCAGCTTCGTCTCCGCGCGCGATGTCGTCACGACGCTCGACAAGTTCCGCTCCCAGCGCGGCGCCATCACCGCCGACGCCAAGACGAACACCGTGATCATCACCGACGTCCCTGGCCGAGTGGCTCAGATCGTCTCGGTGATCGACCAGCTCGACGTCCAGACGCGCCAGGTCACGATCAAGGCCAAGATCGTGTTCGTGAACAAGACCGACCTGGAGCAGTTCGGCATCACCTGGCGCGCGGAGAACCTCCGCAACCCGCTGGTGGACACGAAGATCCTGGCGAACTCCGACGGCGCCGACTTCGCCGACCCCTTCCTCACGCTGTCGATCGCGACGGTCGCTTCCGGCTTGACGGTGGGAGGGCTGCTCCAGGCGCTGGAGCAGCAGCAGATCGCCGACGTGCAGGCCGAGCCCCAGACCACGGTCCTCAACAACCTTCCGGCCGAGATCTTCGTGGGCGAGCGCACCCCGATCCGGGTGCTCGACATCGGCGCCGACGAGGGTCAGGCACAGGCAACGGTGGAGCTGATCGAGACAGGCATCATCCTCGACGTGACGCCGCACATCACGCCGACCGGGAAGGTCCTCATGGAGCTGCACGCGGAGCGGAGCGGCGTGGCTGTCAACGACCCGGCCGTGGGGGTGACGTTCAACACGCAGCGGGCCCGCACGCAGATCCTCGTGGACGACGGCGAGACAGCCGTGATCGGCGGACTCACCGTGCAGGACATCTCGCGCACCCGCTCCGGCATCCCGCTGCTCATGGACATCCCCGTCATCGGGAGCCTCTTCTCCCGCCGGGAGGAGCGGCGCGAGAAGCGCGACCTGCTGATCTTCGTGACCCCCTTCGTCGTCCCGCTCGATCCCGAGGAGGTCGCGGAGGTGCGCATGGAAGCCTGTCTGGAGGACCAGGACTGGTACCGTTCCGACGAGGCGGTCCTTCACAACGGTGTGCGCTGGGTCAAGTTCGGGTCACCGCGCACCGTGGAGTTCCACGACCTTTACGTGGTCGGCAACTACCGAGGCCTGACGGTCTATGCCGACCCGGACACGGTGCGCGACGAGGTCTATCTGCCGGTGTGTGGGGAGGATCGGTACCAGGTGTATCGCCGCGAGGCCGAGGTGCGCGGCACGACGGGATGAGGAGGGGCTCGCCCGCTGACCCGGGGAGGCAGCGCTTCCGTCCCGCACGCGCAGAGGCGTGGGGGAGCCAACCGAGAACTCCTGGAGTGAGCTTCATGATCATCCGACGTCTCTCCCGCATGACCTTCCCCCTCCTCGCGTTCGCGTCGCTGGCGACCCTGGTGCTGGGCTTCGCCGGTTGTGACGAGGAGTTCGCGCGCCCCGACGTGCGGCGGGGGACGGGCGACCAGATCCGCGTGGTGTCCGGCAACGAGCAGCGGGGCTTCGTCGGGCAGGCGCTGCGGCAGCCGTTGCGCGTGCAGGTGCGCGACGTCCGCGGAAACCCCGTCCGCAACCAGCGCGTCGAGTTCCGCATCCTGCGTGGAGACGGGTCTTTCTCGTCGCTCTCGGGAGTGACCGACTTCGCCGGCTTCACGCAGGTCAGCTTCACGCCGCTGGAAGAGGGAGATCTGGTGGTCGAAGCGCAGACGGCCGGCGCCGGCTCCGGCGCGGTGTTCGCATTCACGGCGATCGACCTGTCCCGCATCGAGGACCCCGCCATCTTCGAGAAGATCTCGGGTGACAATCAGACCGGGCCCGTGGGCACCGTGCTGCCCCTTCCTCTCACGGTGCGCGTGGCCAACGAATTCGGGACTCCGCTCGACAACTTCCCGGTCCTGTTCACTGCCAACACCGACGGCACGCTGCTGCTGACCGCCAACGACGGCGACTTCACGCAGCCGGACACCACCGACCCCGACCCATCCCCCTCGGACTCGATCGGCCGCCAGATCGTGAGCTTCTCGGACGACAACGGGATCGCCGCCGTCCTGGTGCGGCTCGACACGCGCCCGGGCAACAATCAGGTGACCGCCTCCACGACGTTCACGGCGGGAGCCAACAACGCGCTGGTCTTCAACCTGACGGGCACGGCCGGGGGCAGCAGCTCGGCCGACTCACTGGCCAAGATCGCCGGCGACGAGCAAGACGTGACGATCGATACGACGGGCATCGGGTTCACGCCGTCGATCACGCTGAACCCAATGGTGGTTCAGGTCACGGACCGGTTCGGCAACCCGGTGCCCGGGATCACCGTCTTCTTCCGGATCTCGAACGGCTTCGGGACGCTCTCCGCCTCCTCGGACGTCACGGACGAGAGCGGGATCGCGGAGACGACGTTCACCTCGTCCGAAGGAAGTCAGGGGGGGATCGCCGTCACGGCCTTCGTGCCGGGCATCGGGACCACGACCTTCACGGGCTCGATCACGCCCGTCGGTGGCACGCCGGACGATCCGATCGGCGACACGCTCGGCATCCTGCTGGACGTCGGGGGAGGGGACGGGGGCCGGGGCGGGGGCTGAGCGCCCAGGCGCGGGACATCGGGTCGGCCGGGGAGCTCCGCGTGAGCCGCACGAGCATTGCCCTGGTTGGAATGATGGGATCGGGCAAGTCCACGGTGGGCACACTGCTCGCCGAGCGGCTCGGCTGGGCGTTCTACGACACGGACCTGATCCTCGAAGCTGCCTTCCGCAAGCCCGTCGCGAAAATACTTCGCGAGGGCCGCGAGGGATCCTTCCGCGCCTCCGAGGAGCTCCTGGTACGGATGCTCATGAGCCTGCAGGAGGCCGTCGTCGCCACCGGTGGCGGTCTCTGGCTGTCGGAGGCTTCCCGGCGGCGGCTCGGAACCTTCGCCTACACGGCCTGGTTGTCGGTTCCACACG
This sequence comes from Gemmatimonadota bacterium, assembly GCA_013696835.1. Lineage (GTDB taxonomy): Bacteria > Gemmatimonadota > Gemmatimonadetes > JACCXV01 > JACCXV01 > JACCXV01. Next base: position 4,850 of record JACCXV010000413.1, read on the forward strand.
CGGTGCTGTGGAAGCGCCTCGAACGACAGGGCTTGGAAGCCCGGCCGCTGCTGGAGGGTGAGGATCCTCGGACCATCCTCCGGCGCACGCTCTCGGAGCGGGAGCCCGTCTACGCTCTCGCCGACTGGCGCATCGAAGCGGCCGAGAACGATCCCAGCGCCGTGGTCCGACAGCTCGTCCGCCGGCTGCGCGGCGAGGGGCTGATTGCCCGGCCCGACGTGGCCGCCTAGCTTCTCTCCCCTTTTCCTCCCCGGCTTTTTTCCGCAGGGGGGAACAATCGCCCGCAAGGGAGTCGTACCCAAGGACATGCGCAAGAAGACCCCAGCCCCGCTGACACGCCGGACCGTCAAGGCCCGAGGTCGGCCCGCGCCCACCGCAGCCGCAGCCTCAGCCGGGGAGCTCCCGGCACCCCTCGCAGGGCGAAGCTCGGCACCCAGGGCGGCGAGGGCACCTGCCGCTGCCAAGCGCGGCTCGCGGGCCGCTGCCAAGCCCCGTTCGCGGTCCGCTGCAGGCCGTGGCAAGAGCGACGCGGCTGCCGAGGGATCCAACGGAGCCGGCGGCTCGCGCACCCTGCTCGTCGTGGAGTCGCCAGCCAAGGCGCGGACGATAAAGAAGTACGTGGGGCGAGGCTACGACGTGAGAGCCTCCGTGGGTCATGTCCGCGACCTGCCCCAGAAGAGCCTGGGCGTGGACGTCGAGCGGGGCTTCGACCCGACCTACGTGACCATTCCCAAGAAGGAGAAGGTCGTCCGCGAGCTGCGAGCGGCGGCGCGCAAGGCCGACAACGTGGTCATGGCCACCGATCCGGATCGCGAGGGGGAGGCGATCGCCTGGCACGTGGCCGAGGAGCTGGGCGTGCCGCCGGACCGCATCCGGCGCGCCGTCTTCCACGAGATCACCCGCCAGGCGGTGCTCGAGGCGCTACGCAATCCCACCACGATCGACAGCGACAAGGTCAACGCGCAGCAGGCCCGGCGGATCCTCGACCGTCTCGTGGGCTATCAGGTGAGCCCCATGCTGTGGAAGATCTTCTATCCGGGGCTCTCGGCCGGCCGCGTGCAGACGGTCGCGCTGCGGCTGATCTGCGAGCGCGAGGACGAAATCGACGTCTTCGTGGCCCAGGAGTACTGGACCATCACGGCGCTGCTGGAGGCCGGCGCCCGGCGCTTCAAGGCCGGGCTGTTCAAGCTGAATGGCGAGGATCCGCGGATCGATTCGGAGGGCGCCGCCCGCGAGATCGTCGAGGCCGTGCGGGATCGTCCGTTCGTCGTGGCGTCGGTGGAGGAGAAGGAGCGCCGGCGCAACCCCTACCCGCCCTTCATCACGAGCACGCTCCAGCAGGACGCCTCCCGCCGCTTCGGCTTCGGGGCGCGCAAGACCATGCGCGTGGCCCAGGAGCTGTACGAAGGGCTCGAGGTGGGGGGGGAGGGCGCCACCGGCCTGATCACGTACATGCGAACGGACTCCACGCGGGTGGCCCCCGTGGCGGTAGAGCAGGCCCGCCGGTTCGTCGCGCGCGCCTTCGGCGAGGCGTACCTGCCGGAAGAGCCACGGCAGCACCGTTCGAGGAAGGGGGCGCAGGACGCCCACGAGGCGGTGCGCCCCACGGATGTCGATCGCCGCCCGGAAGACGTCAGGCAGCATGTGAGCGGGGACCAGTTCCGGCTCTACCAGATGATCTGGCAGCGGTTCGTGGCCTCGCAGATGGCTTCGGCCGTGTACGACCAGACCACCGTGGACTTCCTGCCTACGCCGCGGCACCAGTTCCGGGCTCGCGGCTCGGTCCTCAGGTTCCCAGGCTTCGTCAAGATCTACGACGAGGCGGCCGGTGAGGCAGTGGAGAACCAGGACGATGCCGAGCTGCCACGGCTGCAGGAGGGCCAGGCGGTGGACCTTCACGAGCTGGTTCCAGAGCAGCACTTCACGCAGCCTCCTCCGCGCTACTCCGAGGCCACGCTCGTCAAGGAGCTCGAGGCGGACGGCATCGGCCGGCCGTCCACGTACGCGGCCATCATCTCCACGCTGCTCGACCGCGAGTACGTGCGCCTGGAGAAGCGGCGTCTCTTCCCCACCTTCCTCGGGCGGGAGGTACTGAAGACCCTGGTCCACAACCTGGACGACGTCTTCAACGTGGAGTTCACCTCCGAGATGGAGGGAGAGCTCGACCGGGTCGAGGAGGGAGAGGTGGGCTGGGTGGACGCCGTGCGGCAGTTCTACGGGCGCTTCCAGCCCCACGTCGCGAAGGGGAAGAAGCTCGCGCTTCCGCCGGGCATCTTCCGCACGGAGGAGACCTGCGACAACTGCGGCACGCCCATGCTGATCAAGTGGACCAAGCGGGGGCCCTTTCTTGGCTGTCCGCGCTACAAGGATGACGATGGCTGCCGGACGACGAAGCCCATATTCGCCCCCGGCGAGGAGCCGACCGGCGACGAGAAGTGCCCGCGCTGCGGGGGTGACCTCGTGGCAAAGAGCGGTCGCTTCGGTCCGTTCCTGGTGTGTTCGAACGCGCCGGACTGCGCGTACAGCCGCAACCTGAAGGGCGAGGCCGTGGCCGACGAGCCCACGGATCAGACCTGTCCGAACTGCGGCAGCGCGATGGTGATCCGCACGGGCCGCTTCGGCCGCTTCGTGGCCTGCTCGAACTACCCGGCCTGCAAGACGACGAAGCCTCTGGGTCTCGGGATCCCGTGTCCGAAGGACGGCGATCGCAGCGGCGAGCTGGGCGAGCGGCGGACCAAGCGCGGCAAGATCTTCTACGGCTGTTCCAACTATCCGGCCTGCGACTTCGCCATGTGGACCCGCCCGGTGGCGATCGAGTGCCCGAGCTGCGGCGGGAAGCTGGGCGAGGAGATCGCCTCGCGCCGCGCCGGTCCCGCTGTGCGCTGCGCTGCCTGCCGCACGCCGATCGAGACCTCCCTCGCCGAGCCCGCCCTCGTCTGACGTGGCCGCCGCGCTGCGCGACGCCTTCGTGGATCACCTCCGGCGCGAGCGCGACTACTCCGCGCACACCGTCGCGGCGTACGCCCGCGACGTGGACCAGTTCCTGGCGTTCCTCCAGCGCTACGAGGGCGGTGGTCGGCCCGACCTCGGCGCCGTGGACCCGCTCGCGTTGCGTGGCTTCCTGGGCGAGCTCGGCCGCGCCGGTACGGGCAGGAAGTCGCTGGGTCGCAAGCTGTCCGCGATCCGCTCGTTCTACCGCTTCGCGATCCGCACGGGCGCCGTAGCCACCAACCCGGCGCGGTCGCTTGCAACTCCGCGGGCGTCGAAACCGCTTCCACGCGTGCTTTCCGAGGAGGCCCTTGGCGCGGTCCTCGACGGCCTCGCCGACTCGGGGGGATCGCCGGCCCTTCGCGATGCCGCGATCCTGGAGCTGCTATACGGCGCCGGGCTGCGGCTGGCGGAGCTCTGCGCTCTCAGGTGGCAGGACGTGGATCTCGCCGGGCGCACCCTGGCGGTTGTCGGGAAGGGTAATCGTGAGCGGCGGATGCCGCTCCGCGCGCCCCCGCGCCAGGCGCTGCAACGGCATCGTGCGGAAGCAGCCGCCGCATCGCCGGTTCACGAGGATGGGTTCGTGTTCCGCGGGCGCGATCCCGGACGCGCGCTCTCCGGACGACAGGTCCAGCGCATCGTGGGCCGGGTGCTGGGCCGTCTCGCCGAGGGCGCCGGCGTGTCACCGCATGCGCTGCGGCACTCCTTCGCCACGCACTTGCTGAACGCGGGTGCAGACCTGCTGGCGGTCAAGGAGCTGCTCGGCCACGCCTCGCTCTCCACCACCCAGGTCTACACGCACGTCTCACGGGCGCATCTCAAGCGGGTGTACGACAAGGCTCACCCGCGCGCCTAGCCACGCCCGGCTGCCCGCCGCTGGTCGTGCCGTCTTTCGCTCCGCGGCAGGCTCGCGCGATCCACC
>JACCXV010000423.1 GCA_013696835.1 Gemmatimonadota bacterium
GAGCTCCGAGGTGCTGGAGGACGTCGATACCAGGGCTGCGTTCCACCGGATGCTGGGCAACGTGCTGCTGCACCGTGGCAAGCTCGACGACGCCGAGTCGCAGTTCCAGATGCTGGAGGGCCTTGGCACCTCTCACGAGCGCGGCGACTGGGTGGCCCGCGGCCTTGAGTACCGAGGGCGGATCGAATGGTACCGCGGACGCCTGGACGGGGCGCGATCGCTGTTCGAGGAGGGCCTCACCCGGGTCGGCTCGGACGAGAGTGCGACGGCGGCCGACCTGCACAACGACCTGGGAATCGTCTTCTACACGCGCGGTGACGCCGAGCGGGCCTTCGAGGAGCATGCGCAGGCGCTGAAGCTCCGCGAACGACTCGGTGACAGGCTGGCGCTGGCCAAGAGCCTCTCGAACTTCGGAAACCTGCTGGCCACGTTCCGGGACGATCTCGAAGCGGCTCAGGAGCACTACCAGCGAGCGCTGGAGCTGGCCCGCGAGGCGGGGGATCGGCAGCAGATGAGCCTCGTGCTCAACAACCTCGGCTACATGGCGATGGAGCGGGGGGAGTGGGAGGCCGCGATCGAGTCCTTCGGCAGGGTGGGGAGACTTCAGGAGGAGATGGGCTGGTTCTTCCTCACGCTGCTCACGCTGCAGAACCAGGTGCAGTGCGAGATCTCGCTCGGAAGGATCGGAGATGCGCTGGCGCACCTGCGCACATGCCAGGAGCGGGGTGACGCGATCCTGGAGCCCATCAACCGGGTGAACACCCGCTTCAATCGCTTCGACGCGTGCCTGCGCGCCCTGCTGGACGACGAGGCCGAGCAGGCGAAGGAAGATGCCCGGCGGCTCGTCGCTCAACTCGGAGTTCCCGAGCAGCAGGAGGAGATCCTGCTACGTGAAGGCCGCTGGCTCGTTGCCCGCGGGAAGTGGGATGAGGCGGTTCGAGCCTTCGCGCTGGCCAAGGAGGCAGCGCGCAAGCTGAACCATCGGCCGGTCGAGCTGCTCGCTGAGGCGCATCGTTGCCGGGCCGCGGCTCGGACGGGCGACGATACGGGGGGCGAATGTCCTTCCGAGCTCAGGGGCAGGCTCCCGCTGCAGGCGCTTCTCCGCTACCTGTTCGCCGACGCCGAAGCGGAGCGCGGGCCAACGCTGCACACGGCCACGGCGCTCAGGGAGGCCGGTGAGCTGGCGAATCGCATCGGAGAGATTTGCCTGGCCCGGGCGGCCTTCGAACGCGAGGCCCACGTGTGGCACGTGCTGGCCAAGGCAGACGAGGAGCAGCACGCCCTTCGCCGCGCGCTGCTGGCCCTGAACGCCCTCGAAGCCCAGCTGCCCGAGCGCGCGCGACCGTCCTTCCTGGTGCATCCCCGCAACCAGCCTCTGCTGAGCCGGAGATCCGAACTGCTCGAGCAGATCTGAGGCTGGCAGGCGTGTCTTCCGCGAGCGTCGAGATCCGCACGGTGGGGCATTCGGTTCTGGGCTTCGACTCCTTCGTTTCGCTGGTGAAGGACGCGGGCGTCAGCGGCCTAGCGGATGTGCGGCGGTTCCCGGTCTCGAGGCGTCATCCCCACTTCAATCGCGCAGTGCTGGAGGAGCTGCTGCCGGCTGCCGGCCTGGAATACCGCTGGTTCGAGGATCTCGGAGGCCGGCGCAGCGCGCCACGCCAGAGCCCTGGCCTCAATGGCGGTCTGCGGGTGGGTGGCTTCCGGGCCTACGCCGACTACGCGCTCACGCCACCTTTCCGAGATGCTCTGCAGGCGCTGATCGAATGGGCACGGAGCACGCCCGTCGCCGTGTGCTGCGCGGAGGCGCTCTGGTGGCAGTGCCATCGCCGGATCATCGCGGATCACCTGGTGACTGCCGGACACCGCGTGCTCCACCTCGTTGGCCAGGGAGCGCCCGCCGCGCATGAGCTCTGGGACCTCGCCCGCGCGACGCCGGCCGGTCCCGTGTACCCACCCGCTCAACCGGAGCTGTTCGACGCCGGCTGATCCCGACATACTTTACTCTCGGCATCCCGTCCTCCATGAGGGTTCCATGCCAGGATCCGCTGTGACTCTGCGCTCGGCCCCAGCCCTGTTCCCCGTCCTGCGCGCTGCGATCCTGCTCCTGAGCCTGCTCCCGGGAGGCTGCGCAGGCCGGGCCGCTCCGCAGCCGGTGGAGCTGGACGAGAACGGCGTCGCCATCCTCCCGGAGGAGGACGGCACGAAGCGCATCACGCCCCAGCAGGTGGCGTTCCTGAGCGAGAAGGGGATCCCGTTCCTGTTCGTGGACTCGCGCGGGCGGGAGGCGCACGCGCAGGAACGTCCGGCCGGGTCGGTCAGCATCCCGCTGTCGATGACCGAGATGGCCACCTCCAGGCTTCCCGACGATCGGCTGATCGTCACGTTCTGCACTTGACCCGACGAAGCCACCAGCGCCCGGGCGGCGGAGGTCATCGAAGGGTACGGCTTCACCAACGTCGCGGCGCTCGAAGGCGGTGTGGATGCATGGATCGACGCCGGCTACGACCTGGACCACGGTCCGGGACGCTGACGGTCTCCAGCCCAAGCGGAAACTGCGGGTCGGCGCGCTCGACGTCGCCTGCCTCTTGGCCGGACCGCCGGAGGGGCGCTGCGTTCTCTGGGTGCACGGCTTCCCCTCCAACGCCCATCTCTGGCGGGATTGCCTCCCCGTGGCGGCCGCCGCCGGCGTTCGCTCGATCGCGCCCGATCTTGCAGGGCTCGGCGAGACGGCCGCTCCGCAATCCACGGACTTCGGCTTCGAAGGCCAGGCGAGGATCCTCGATGCGCTGCTCGAGGGCATGGACGTCCGCAGCGTGCAGCTCGTAGGGGAGGGAATCGGCGCGACGGTATGCATGGCGCTCGCGCGGCGCCTTTGGGGCCGGGGCCGGGTCGGGGCGATGGCGTTGCTCGACGCTCCGCCGATCCCGACTGCGGTGCCGCTCCGAGCATGGCCTGGCAGCAACGGCTTCCCACGTCCGGCGGCGGTCCCCTCGTGGGCGGCGGCCGCGGCACTGGCGCGATCGGGCGCCGGCGACAGCGTGCTGCGCGCGCT
>JACCXV010000428.1 GCA_013696835.1 Gemmatimonadota bacterium
CACGGGCGCGCCGCAGGCCGCCGCCTCGAGCATGACCAGGTTCCACGTCTCGAGCCCCAGCGACGGCACCGCCACGCATCCAGCCTCGTTGAAGGCACGCGCCAGCTCCTCGTCCGTCGGGTCGGCCTGCCACACGAAGCGGTCGCCGAGCAGCCGGCGCGCGCGGGCGAACTGGGCGTTGGCGTAGGATCGCGCGTACTTCACGCTGCCCGCCACGCGCAGCGTGAGATCGTGCGGCAGCTCCCGCAGAGCGTCGATCAGCAGGTGCAGCCCTTTCTCCGGCCGGATGTGCCCGACGAAGAGCACCTCGCGCCGTCGCTCGAGCCCCAGCGGCCGGAACACGGTCGCGTCCACGCCGGGCGGAATGTGCCAGACCGGGATTCCGGCCCGGACCCACGGCTCCTGCAGGAGCCCGGGATCCAGCACGGCGATCCCGCGTGCGCGCTCCATGGCCCAGCGCGAGAGCCGCTTTCCGAAGCCGATGAGCGGAGCCGCCATCCGCGGCGACGAAGGGAAGGGATTGTAGAGGCTGTAGACGTACGGCCTCTCGATGCCCAGCACGGACCAGTCGACGAGCGGATTCGGGCCGTGGACGTGGATCAGGTCCGCCTCCGCGCGCTCGATCGAGGCCCGGAAGGCCGGAGCGAACGGGGTGCGCAGGAGGAAGAGCGGGGCCGGGATGCGGCGCACGTGCGCCGGATCCTCCGCGTCGGCGTGAGACGACGTGGTGAGCAGCGTGACTTCGAGCCCCTCGCTCTGCTGGTGCGCGACGATCTCCCGGACGTAGCGCTGCACGCCTCCCCCAGCGGCGTACCAGGGGATGACGTGCAGGATGCGCCGTGGCGCCGGGCTCACCCGGCTTCCGGTGCCCCCGAGGAGTCCGCGCCCGCGGGCTTTCGGCGGGGCGTGGCCGCCGGGGGTGCCTCCTTGATCGGCGCGGCTCCGGAGACCGGCTTGCGGAACTTGAGCAGCATGCGGTCGGTGCCCTCGCGGTTCTCGAACTCGCTCGAGCCGTACGCGTCCTTCGGGTTCGCGAGCAGGTCGGACTTCTCCTGGAGCTCGAAGCCCGCGGCCGTGACCTCCTCGACCACCACGTCCTCCGAGATCCGGTGCAGGTCGTCCGCACGCCCACGGAAGCCCGGCTTCGTGCGGACGTCAACGATTCCGAGCACCCCACCCGGCTTGAGCGCGCGCTTCACGTCCGTCAGCCATGCGCCGATCTCCTCGGCGGGCACATCGTGATAGTTCCGCACGGTGAGCGCCGCATCGAGCGTGTCGTCGGGCAGCTGAGCCAGGCTGTCGAACACGACGACGTTCGCGCGGTCCTTCAGATCCCCCTTCGCCTTCCGTTCGGCGATCGCGTTGCGGCGCGCATTGTGGCTGAAGACGACCCCACCGTCGCCCACGACATGGGTCAGGATCGCCGTGTTGTAGCCCCCACCGGCAATGAGGTCCGCGACGACGCTGCCCGGGCCGATGCCCAGAAAGGCGAAGACCTCCTCCGGCCTGGAGCTGGCGTCGCGGGCGACTTCCTCGGCCGGACGGCCCGGGATCTCGAGGCTCTTCGCCTCCTGCGCGGAGGCCGTGCCGGCTCTCGCCGCGAGGGCGAGCGTCGCGATGAGGAATACGAGGCGGAAGCGGCGAGCTGACGCGCGCATGACGCTCCTTTGGTGCGATGTGGAAGCTGGAAACCTGTCCCGGGCAAGCTACTTGGCGGGTCCGCGGGCGACAATGCGGGCCGCGTGTGAGCCCGTCCTCTCTTGCGTCCGCCTCGGGTGGGCATTAGAAACCTCTCGACCAAGGACCCGGGCGGGAGTCCGCGGCCCCGTTCTCTCACCCTCGAAGGAGGCGTTCATGCCGGCGAAGAAGTCCAACGGAGCTAGCGGGAAGCGGCAGCCCAACCCCGCGTTCATGAAGCCCATGCAGCCGGACGAGGATCTCGCACCCGTCGTCGGCGCCAAGCCGATGCCGCGCACGCAGGTCACGAAGAACCTCTGGACCTACATCAAGAAGAACAACCTGCAGGACACGAAGAACCGGCGCATGATCAACGCCGATGACAAGCTGAAGCCCATCTTCGGCGGCAAGAAGCAGGTCAGCATGTTCGAGATGACGCGCCTCGTGAACCAGCACCTGAAGGAATCGAAGTAGGTCAGGCGCCCCTCGCCCGCACGGGATTGCAGCCCCGTCCTCCGGGACGGGGCTGTAGTTTTTATTGGAGTCTGTGAGTTCGAAGCTGGCGCTGTCCGCCTTCGGCAGAGCCCGCAGGCGGAGGAGTCGCGGGACCCCAACTGATGGAGGGGAACCTTCCGGAGCTTTGCTCAGGGCTTCATTGGAGTCTGTGAGTTCGAAGCTGGCGCTGTCCGCCTTCGGGCAGAGCCCGCAGGCGGCGGGGTCGCGGGACCCGCGAAGGCTTAGGGGGTGAGCTCTAGCCAGGTCATGCGGGCGAGCCGCCGCATGGTCTCGAAGTCGCGCGCCTGTCTCCGCGGGCTCTTCATGCAGAGCTCGATGTCGGTTCGGCCCCAGTCCCAGATGCGCTCTTCGTCCCTGCGCACATCCCCCGGGCGATCCCCCCGGCAGGGGTACCTGAACGCGCCGAGCAACTGCACGTACGAAGAGAGCAGGAACAGCGCGACGAAGGCGGCCCAGAAGGCACGGCGCCGGACCCACTCCCCGAGGCCCACCGCCGCAGGCATCAGGAGGAACGGCAGCGTGTCCACGACGTAGCGCGGCCCGTACGTGCGCCCGCCCCACCACGCCACGTAGGCGGAGTACAGGACGAGCAGCGCCGCGGCGGTCGCCAGGCAGAACACGAGTAGCCGCAGCCGCACCGCCGGCGTCATTTCGAGCGTCGAGCCCCTGTCGAGCGCGGCTGCGCTCCTCGAGGCTCCGGCAGACGCCTTGCGGGTGATGCGCAGCGCGCTTACCACCGGTGCGATCAGCAGCACGAAGATCGGCGACCACGTCAGGAGCCCCTCCCCGGGGCTCACCAGGAGCCCCGGCAGTCCGGCACCGAGCGGGTTGCCGAACTGGTCGCCGATGCGCGCCACGAAGGCGAACGCCTCGAGTCCGCCTCCCGATCCTCCGAGCATCGAGAGCAGCAGGAGGGCGAGCGGCAGCCCCAGGACGAGCACGGGAGCGGCGAACGCCGCTGCCGCGCGCCGGCGGTAGAGCAGCAGGTACGCCAGGAACGCCGCGAAGAGCATGCCATTCGTGAGGCGCACCCCGACGGCCAGCGCGCACGCGAGACCCGCGAGGAATGCCCAGCGCAGGCTGCCCGAGCGCTCCAGACGCATCAGGAACAGCAATCCCAGCGAGCCGCAGAGCACCGTCAGCCCATGCTGACCCAGGGTCTGGCCACCCGAGACCCAGAAGGGGCTCGCGAACGCCAGCACGAGCGCGGCGAGCATCGCTGCGGGGCGGGATGCGAGCTCGCTCGCGGCGATGAAGAAGGCCGCTGTCGCGAGTGCCGCGAAGATCGAGCCGGCGAGCTTCGAGAAGAACGGAGTCCAGCGGAGGATGTCGCCGTTGATCTCCGCGCGATGGGGCCACGCGAGCAGGTACACGGGCAGGCTCAGGAACGCCGGAACGGGAGAGTAGTTGGAGACGAGGCGGCCGTTCTCGAGTCGCACGGGACCGCCGACGGGGGCGCCGGGGGGGCGATACTCGTTCAGGTCGAGATTCCCCTGATATAGGATGCTGAGGGGGATCAGGGCGGTGGGTCGGCTGTCGCCGGTGGGATACGCCTCGCGACCGTTCGCGTTGTACACCACGAGCACGAGGACGGCGAGCAGCGCGGCGAGCCTGCCCCTCGACAGGGCGCCCAGCGCCTCGACCACGCCGGCGCCATGACGCCGCTCCCCCCGCTGGGCGCGCGCTCCCCGCCGCCGCGCTCGGCC
>JACCXV010000430.1 GCA_013696835.1 Gemmatimonadota bacterium
GTCCGCAGGGACGGGCGGATCCACGAGAGGACGTGCAGCGAATGGCCGGAGAAAGGCGGCGAGCGGCCGTAGAAAGGCTTCCTACGGGCGCAGGAAGGCAGCAGCCAACGGTCGCAAAAAGCCGGCCAACGGCCGCAAACGGGCTGCGAATGGCCGCCGCAGGCGTGGCCGCCCCAGTGCCGCCGCCAGTGCTGAGAGCGGGGCGGGCCAAACGGCCACCGGGAAGCGGCGTGGAAGGCCGCCGGGATCCGGCAAGCGCAGGGGACGGCCCCCCAAGTCCGAGAGTCAGCCGGCGACGGAGAGCTGAGAATCCGTTCCGATTTGAGCTGACGCGGCCGGCGGCTCGCGGCATGATCTGTCCGCTTTCCCGGGGGTCACACCATGCCCGCTCCTGTGTTCGATCAGATAAACATCGTCTCGGGTGACGTCGATGCCTCCGTCGAGTTCTATCGTCGCCTCGGCATCGACATGCCCGATCCGTTCAAGAGTGCGGTGGGCGTCAGTTTTCACACTGGCTTTCAGTCAGCGGACGGGATTACGGTCGAACTCGACGCCCCAGCGTTCGCAACGGTCTGGAATAAGGGCTGGGCCGAATCGCAGAGCCTGGTTGGCCGAGTCGTGCTGGGGTTGCGCGTCGGAACGAGAGATGAAGTCGCTCGCATCTTCGTCGACATGACGGCTGCCGGATACGCCGGACTACAACCGCCATACGACGCATTCTGGGGTGCACGGTACGCCATCGTCCAAGACCCGAGCGGGTTGGCCGTCGGATTGATGAGCCCTGCCGACGAAGCGCATCGGACGGCGCCACCGATGTAAGAGGCGATCCCTTGGGTTTGTCGCTGACCTGCGGATAGGCTCAATCACAACAGGAAACGAACGCGGCGCTCGACGGCTATCTCGTGCTCTAGCATATGTTTGGCGGAGGGGGCGGGATTCGAACCCGCGACCCGGTTGCCCGAGTAACACCTTAGCAGGGTGCCGCCTTAGGCCAACTCGGCCACCCCTCCGATATCTGCGATGCGCCGCCGTGGACGCTTCCCCCGTGCCCGGCTGCGCGGCAGCCTGGCGGAGGGCGAGGGATTCGAACCCCCATGGGCGCAAGCCCGGCGGTTTTCAAGACCGCTGCCTTACCAGTTAGGTCTAGCCCTCCGAGAGGCCGAATATACACGCCTCCCCGAAGGCGCGCAGCGATGCCAGGCGCCGGCCGACGGCTGCGCCGGGCTTCGTCAAGCGACCAGGCGGAAAGACCGTGCCTGCGTCGCCTCACTTCCGCTCACCGGTCCCGAGGAGCTTCCTGCCGGTCGGCGTCATCCTCCGAGGTGACTGCGTCCTCCTGAGCGTCGGCTTCGCGAGGAGTTGGATCGTCGACTCCCATCGCGGCTCCTTCCCACTCCTGCCCCTCGGCGGCGGTCGCCTCCGCCCTCTGGAGCGCACGCAGGCGCGCTCGGTACCGTGTGCGCCGCATCACGGCGAGGAGGGCCAGCAGCACCGCGGCCGGGGCCCACAGCGTCCAGGAGCTCGCGGCGGCGGCCGCCCATCCAAAGCGACGGCCAATCGATTGCCGCCAGCGCTCTTCGAACTCCGCGTACGTGATCCCGTACGTCGCGCGTACCGCCGTGTCGAACCGCGCATGGCGGCGCAGGTTGCGCAGGAGAAGGGTCAGCCCGCGCTCGCCCCAGACGTCGCGCAGATAGGCGGCGGCCGTAAGCGACTCCAGATACGCGAGCTCCGCCGGCTTCGTATCTACGGGAAACGAGCGCTCCAGCCGCTCGAGCGGCAACAGGCGCCCCGACAGCAGAACGACGGCCATGTCGACACGCTCGCTCCAGCCCCACTCGCCCGCGAGGAGGCTCGCGAGGCCCTCGTGCAACCAGCGTGGCGCGGCATGTTCCGCAGGTCCCAGTGCCAGCGCGAGGTAGACGTGAACCAGCTCGTGAACCAGCACCCGGCCGGGGTCCTGCGTGTCTCCCGAGACGATGCGCGGCGAGCGCATGACGATCTCACGCGAGGCCGGGAACGCGACCGCGAGCCCCCAGTCGGGGAAGCGCCCGCCGCTGGCGCGGCGAAACGAGCCCTCGTCTGCAGCCAGCAGGAGCCGCAGGGTGTCCGCGCCGCCCGTCGGCAGCGACTCGAAGATCCTGGGGTCGAAGCCCCTGGCCACCGCGGCCAGCCGGCGTGCGAGCCGCTCGTCGCGCGCCGCGTGGCGCACCTCGAGGAAGGGGGCGCCGGGAGCGTGGGGCAGCCTCACCACGAAGCTGCGCCCCGGCCCGGAGGAAACGACTCGTGGGTCCTGCGCGGGGGATGCTGGCGCCGCGGGGGATGCCGACGCCGCGAGGGACGCCGACGCCGTGCGGGATGCCGACGCCGCAATGGACCCCGACGCCGCGATCGCGGCGAACAGGAACAGAGCCCCGAGCCGAGGGCTCAGGAGATCGTGAGAGGAATGCCGGCGGAAAGCTGCTCGACCAGCTCCTGGGACTTCCTGGCGTACGGGTTGTAGCGATTGCGGGCGGCGGCGTTCTCCCAGACGGCGCGAGCCTGCTCGAGACGGCCCTGGGCGTGAAACGCAAAGCCGAGATGGTAGTACGCTTCGATGAGATTGGGGCCAACCTCGACGGCCCGCGTCAGCCAGTCGGCCGCACCCGGCGGGTTTCCGCGCCGCGACTCCAGGATTCCCATGTAGAGCAGCGCGTAGAGATGCGCCTTGCGATCGTGGCCGGGTTCCAGAGCCCGCCGCAGGTGCTCGCCGGCTTCGCCGTACATCCTCTTCTCGATGCAGATGAAGCCCAGGTTGACACGCGCGAGCTCGTTGTCGGGATCGGCCATGAGAACGCGCCTGACGCAGTCGAGCGCGCGGTCGAGCTTGCCGGCTCGCGCTAGCGCCCACGCGAGCAGCCCCTCCGCCTCCGGATCACCGGGCGCGAGGGCGAGGGCCTTCTCCAGCGCGGTCACGGCCTCGGCGTGCCTCTCGGCCACGATGAAGTTCCACCCCCGCTCCACGAACGTCGAGCTGCCCAGGCGATCGTTGTAGACCGTGGGGCGCCGGCGCACCTCGGGGGCCCGGCCACGGTACTGCGTCACGAGCGCCCGGATCCGCTCGCGCAAGCGCTCGACGCGCCCATGCAGCGGGTCCGCGTCCCGGAAGAGATGCACGATCTCCCGCTTGATCGCCTCCCGCTGCTCGGGCGTGCCCGCACGCGGCAGACGTTCTGCCAGCGACTGGCAGCGCCGCTCGAGCTCTTCCAGCGCTTCCAGGCCGCGGCCGGTGGCACGGATGGCCGCCTCGTCGACATCGTCCATCTCCACTTCGGCCTCCGTCCCGGCGAGTCCTTCCGTCATTCGTCACTCTCCACTCGCAGGGCGCCGAGGGAACGGCGCGCGGAGATGGACACGAGCGCCTCCACGTCGAGTAGCAGGATCGGCTCTCTTCCAGGTGCGGCGGTGACCCCGAGCAGCAGCTCGGCGTCGGCAGCCGCGTCCTCAACTTCGCTCAGCCGGATCCTGCGCACGCCGCTGAGCGCCTCAACGAGGAGGGCCACGCTCCCACTCTCCAGCCGCACGATCAGCACCCCGGCGCCTGGCCCGGACCCGCTCGCGCGCCCCGCCAGCTCGCGCGTGGCGTCCAGCATCGGCAGCGTGCTTCCGCGGACCTGGATGGCGCCGGAGGCCCCGGCGACGCTCCGCGAGGCCGGCAGGCTGGAGACGGGGAGCACCTCTTCCACCTGGCGAATGTAGAGGCCGAACATCGGACCTGCGGGCGGGACGGCGCCAGCTTCGCAAGCCCCAGCTCCCTCGAGCCGAAAGGTGACGAGCTGCACGACTCGGTCCTGGGTCGTCACGGTCGTTCTCCAGCGGACGGAGAGATGCCCGCGGAAGTCATTGCTGCGGCAGGTGGCGGAACCAACGCGTTCAGCGGCTTGCGGAAGAGCCGCTCGCGCAGGTCCACCGCCTCGAACAGCCTGCGGGCGCGACCCGGCAGCGTCTCGACCTTGCCCAGCAGGAGGTAGCCACCGGGCCGCAGGGCTCGATAGAAGGCTTCACCGAGAGACTCCTGGAGCGCGCGGTCGAAGTAGATGAGCACGTTGCGGCACGCGATGAGGTCCTGCCCGCGCACCCGCAGCTCACCCGTCAGGTCTCCGGCGCGAAACGTCACGCGCTCGCGGATGCGCGGCGCGACGCGATGCTGCTCACCTTCCCGAACGAAGAATCGCTCCACGTCCACAGGCGGGACCTCGACGAAGCTCTCGGACGGGTACGCGCCCTTTCGGGCGCGCGCGAGACCCTCCTCGTCCACGTCCGTACCGAGCACGGAGAGCGGCGGCGCAGCGGGCAGATCGGCCGTGAACCGATGCCACAGGATCGCCAGACTGTACGCTTCCTCTCCGCGGGCGACTCCCGCGCTCCACATCCTGACCCTGTCCCCGCCACGCATGCGGAGGATCTCGGGAAGCGCCAGCCGCTCCAGCGCGTGAAAGCTCGAGCCGTTGCGGAAGAAGCGGCTGACGGGGATGGTCAGGGCCTGGCGGAGCCGCTCGGCCTCGGCCGGCTCGGCGCGCAGGTAGCGCAGGTACTCCCCACAGGAGCCGATGCCGTGCAGGCGGAGGCGCGCCTCCACGCGCCGGCGCAGGCACTTCTCGCGGTAGAGATCAAGTCGCTGCCCGTGCACCCGCGCCAGGTGCCGGAGCAACAGGAAGAGATCGTCCTCGCGGAGGACCGGCGCGTCCGTGGACGGTGGGGGGAGCGGCGACGCGATCACGAGCCCTGGGCGCTGGCGGCGCTGAGGCTCTCGCGCGCCCGCGTGTAGCCGGGATCCGTCTCCACGGCCTTCTCCCAGAGCCCGATCGCCTCGGCCATCCGGCCTTCGCGCGCGGCGATGCGACCCAGCCGGTGCAGCGCCGCCGCGTTGGCCGGATCCTGCTGCAGAGCGAGCCCGTAGGAGCTCCGCGCCTGTTCGTAGCGCCCCTCGCGATACTGCAGGTCGCCGAGATTCTTGCGCGCCAGCGAGGCCACGCCCCCGAACTCGAGGGCGGCGGCGTAGC
Organism: Gemmatimonadota bacterium; assembly: GCA_013696835.1. GTDB lineage: Bacteria > Gemmatimonadota > Gemmatimonadetes > JACCXV01 > JACCXV01 > JACCXV01. The sequence continues at coordinate 5,043 of JACCXV010000430.1, forward strand.
TCAGGCGCGCCTCCTCGAGCCGGTCGCCGCGTTCGAGAACCGCACCCAGGTTCACGAGCACCCGCCCATTCCGGCGCGCGGGAGGGATCGCGGCGAGCTCTTCGCGAGCGGTGCGCAGGTCCCACACGAGCGCGTGCAGCATGCCCCGGTAGAACTGCGCGATGGGCTGCAGGTCCTCTTCGACCTCGAGCCCTTCCAGCAAGGCGAGCGCCTCGGCATACCGCCCGCCTGCGTAGCCCAGGATGCCCAGGTGCAGCCGGGCCGCTCCGCAGTCGGGGTGGGAGTCGAGCAGCCGTAGCAGCACGCGCTGCGCCTCCTCCGGGCGCTCGAGCGCCTCCAGGGTGAGTGCCAGGTTTAGGTGCCCCGGAACCGATGCGGGAGCCTGCTCGACGTGACGGCGGAACTCATCGAAGGCCTCCGCGAAGCGGCCGGTTCGGAAAGCGACGCGACCGAGGTGGAAGCGCGCCTCGCCGTCTCCCGGTTCGACGGCCAGCATCTGTCGGAACTCGCGCGCGGCCTCGTCGTACATGCGCGTGTCGTAGAACGCGAGGCCCAGCTTGCGGTACTCGTCCCGCGTGCGCAGCGAATCCCCGGGGGGAGAGGGCGACTCGCCGCGGATCGCCAGCCGCCCGGCGACGAGCAGCTCGTGCAGGACCTGGAAGACGCGCAGCTCGTCCAGTCCCGTGCGCGCGACGATGGCGTTCACGTCGCGCTGCCCATCCACCACGGCGACCACGGCTGCGCGCTCGCGCTCCCGCAGCTCCGGGGAATCCTCACCGCGGCCTTCGCGGCGGGGCGGCTCGTCTCCGCCAGCCGGCGCATCCCGCACCTGCGCCTCGACTTGCGGATCGGCCCCGGCAGCGACGAGGGCCGGGATGATGCGGGCGTGCGGAACCGTGCGCCGGACGCGGGCCCATTCGTCGGCCCGGCGCGCCCCTTCCATCAGCAGGCTCGAGACCTCCAGCGCGACGAGGCTCTCCGATGCGGCAGCCTCCCGCCCCGGTTGAAAGGCGAAGGATCCGCGCTGCCAGCCGAAGAGGTGGTGGACGGCGTCCTCGATCTGGCTCCCGACTGCCGCGCCCAGCTCCTGCGCCGTGAGCGAGCCACGCTCGACGAGCAGCTCGCCCAGGCGGCGTTCGGGGCGCGCGTTCTGCTCGGCCAGCGCGGCGCTGAGATCGGCGGCGGCGAGACGGCCCTCCGCGAGGAGCCGGCGGCCGAGTCGATCCTCGCGATCGACCAGATCCGCGTGGACCACGCGCCCCTCGAGCAGGTGCACGTGGCCGACGTTCTGCCCGTCGGTGACGCTCAGACAACCCGTCTTTCCGCCCAGCGAGAGCAGCTGCAGGATGTCCGCCAGCCCGGCCTCGCCGAGGCTGCCCTTCAGGGACATCGAGGCCCCCGCATCCTGCTCCCCCGGGTCATGCGAGGCGCTCGCGCAGACGGTCTGCAAGGGGCTCCCAGTGGCGCGCCACCTTGTAGGGGTCGGTGAAGAAGGGATCGACCCTGGTGCCACCCGGCTCCACCGGGACGTGGACGTCGGCGTCGCGCAGCAGGATTCGCCGCAGGAACGCGGCGTCCTTCGCCATGCCGCTCGCCTCGGCGCGGATCGACGCCCGCTTCGCCTGGCCCTGGATCTCGCGCATGTTGCGCGGCTGCAGCCGGTGCGCCAGCTCGTCCGCGAGCTCCTCGTCCAGTGCGAAGCCCTCGGCGCCCAGGAGAACGAGGAGCGCTCCGGCGGCGGTGCGCTCGTCGAGCGGCGAGATCTCGACGACGAGCCCGCCGGAGAAGCGGGACACGAGCCGCTCCTCCACGCCTTCGAGCTCTCCAGGGGCACGGTCCGAGGTCACGAGGATCTGTCGGCGGCTGGCGTGGAGCTCGTTGAACACGTGGAAGAACTCCTCCTGCGTGCGCTCGCGACCGGCCAGCGACTGCACGTCGTCCAGCAGCAGGACGTCCGCGCTGCGATAGCGCGCCCTCAGGGCGGGCAGCATCCCCTCCTGGATGGCCGTGATCAGCTCCTCGGTGAACTCCTCCGCCGAGCCGTATCGCACGCGCATCCCCGGGTGCGCCTGGAGGTACGCGTTCCCCGCTGCGTTCAGCAAGTGCGTCTTCCCCATTCCGGAGCCGCCGTGGATGAAGAGCGGGTTGTACCGCGC
>JACCXV010000009.1 GCA_013696835.1 Gemmatimonadota bacterium
GGGATGGAGCGGGTCAGGCCCCGGCCATGAGGGACCGCACTCATCCGGAGGCAAACGCGAACACCACGCTCACCCTGCCTTCTTCGAGGCGCTGGACCTCACGCCCGAGCAACAGCGGCGAGTGTCCGGCCTGCTGGATCGCCGGCGCGAGCAGATGGAGGAATTCTGGCGCAAGAACGGGCCCGAAGCCCGTGCCCTCGTGGATTCCACGGAGCGCGAGATCCGGGCGGCTCTAACACCGAAGCAGAGCCGCATCTTCGACGGCCTGCAGGCGCGGCGGCGCTCCCACCACGGAGGGATCGGCCACCACTCGGGAGGGCCGCCGTGCCCGCCGGACTCGGGCGCCGCACAGCGACGGTGAGGAGCCGGCTCAGCCCGCCCGCCTTACGCTACGAGTGGATCTTGGGTCTTCACCGCGTCAGATGCGCACATGGCTGAGCTGCCATCCTACTCCAACTCCAACGGCGACAATGGCGACGACGCCGGCGAAGGGCCCGACCGTGGATTGACCACCGGCACACCACGCTGGGTGTACGTGTTTGGGATCCTTGCCATCGTCCTGGTCCTGCTGTTCGTGATCATCCACTTCCTCGGCGGTGGTCTTGGTGACCACACATCGCCATGACAATGACGCCCCGCCTCCGCAAGTTCGCGCTCACAGCGCATATCACTTCCTCGGTCGGCTGGCTGGGCGCGGTTGCTGGCTTCCTGGCTCTCGCCGTCGCCGGTCTGACCAGCCAGGATGCGCTGATGGTGCGTGCCGCCTATATCGCGATGGAGTTGACCGGCTGGTTCGTCATCCTCCCGTTGAGCCTCGCTTCGCTGCTGAGCGGGCTCGTCCAGTCACTGGGCACCACGTGGGGCCTGTTCCGGCACTATTGGGTCCTGGCGAAACTCCTGATAACCGTCGTTGCCACGATCGTCTTGCTGCTGCACATGCAGCCGGTAAGCCGCATGGCAGGCATAGTAGCAGAGACCACATTGTCCAGTGCCGATCTCCGCGGTCTGAGGATCCAGCTCGTGGCCGACGCCGGTGCCGCCCTGCTGGCTTTGCTCGTGACGACCACACTGTCGGTGTACAAGCCGCGGGGGATGACCGGGTACGGGCGGCGTATGCCGCGCGAGCAGCGTTCGGTGTCGCAGCCGTAGCTGCAGCGACGCCTGCTCCGCCTCGACCGAGCGAGCCTGCAACGGTGCTCTGGACAGCCAGTGTCACGGTGCCAGCAGCCGCCGCGCGATCGCGGGTCCCTCGCCGGCCTCGTCGTGCTTGACGAACACGAACGCCTCGCGGCCGGCCCCAGCCTGCGCGTCGAGCCAGCGGCGCCAGTCAGCCAGCTCCTCGTCCGCGTACGCGGCCTTGCGCAGCCGCACGTAGACGAAGTCCGCCGTGGCCTCCCGCGGGGTGGCAACCTCCTCCGTCTCCGCCAAGCACAGGGCAGCGCCGGCATCGCGCAGGCGGTCGAGCACGGCGGCATCGAGCCAGCTCGGATGCCGGAACTCGAAGGCGTAGCGGCCGCCTCGCGGCAGGTCTTCGAGGAAGCGCGCCAGGCGCTCGTCGTCCCGCGCCGTCTGCGGGTGCAGGCCGAACAGCACGGGACCGAGCTTCGTCCCCAGCGCGCCACAGCGCCCCAGGAAGTCGCGCGTGAGGTCTCCTGTCCCCTTCAGCCTGGCGAAGTGGGTGATGCGCTGGTTGGCCTTGAGGGCGAAGCAGAACCCGGACGGCGTGCGGTCGTGCCAGTCGCGGAGCCCCTTCTCAGCCGGGAAGCGGTAGAAGGTGTTGTTGAGCTCGACGGCGTCGAAGCGCTCGGCGTAGTACTCCAGGAATCGGGAGGCGGGGAGGTCGGGCGGGTAGAAGGCGGGCTTCCAGGAGGGATACGCGAAACCGGAGGTCCCGACCCGCAGCGAAGCGCGGCGGGCGACCTCGGCGCTCACACGATCATGCCTTCTGCACCTTGTTGGCCTTGAGGCAGCCGGTACACACCCGGAGCCGCTCCGTGCCGCCGGAGCGATGCACCCGCACGCGCTGCAGGTTCGGCTTGAACGTGCGCTTGGTCTTGTTGTTGGCCTTGGAGACGGTGTGGCCGACGGAGCTCCGCTTGCCGCACACGCTGCACTGGTTGGACATGTTCGCTCTCCTGGCGGTCGGGGAAGGAGCCAATCTAGCCCGCCCCGATCCGACCACGCAAGTTGAGGCCCGCCTTGGCGTTGACCCGCCACGCGCGCGGCGTTAAGCTGCACCCCTTCACGAGCCGACCACGGCGCGCGCCGCTCCCCGGGCGGACGTGCGCAGGGCGCAGCCACAGCCTCCCGTCCCCCGCTTCCCCGAAGGAACGCCATGCGAGTCCTGATTACCGGCGGCGCCGGGTTCATCGGCTCCCACGTCGCGGAGCGGTACCTGGCCGCAGGCTGGGACGTCACGGTCCTGGACGACCTGTCGACCGGGCGCCGCGAGAACGTGCCCCAGGGTGCCGACCTGATCGTGAGCGACCTGTCGGGGCCCGCTCTTCAGCGGGCTCTCGAGGGTGTGCAGTTCGAGCTCGTGAACCATCATGCCGCGCAGATCGACGTGCGGGTGTCCGTGCAGGATCCCGCCCTCGACGCGCGCATCAACCTGGTTGGTCTCGTGAACCTGCTCGAGGTCGTGCGTGCGCGCGGCTGTCCGCCGGTCGTGTTCGCCTCCTCGGGCGGCGTGCTGTACGGCGAGGCCACAACGATCCCCACTCCCGAAGGCGCCCCCAAGACGCCGTTCTCGCCCTACGGCGTGGCCAAGCTCGCGAGCGAGTATTACCTCCAGTACTATGCGCGTGTCCACGGCTTGCGATACATTGCGCTGCGCTACGGCAACGTGTACGGCCCGCGCCAGAACCCCGCGGGTGACGCCGGCGTGGCCGCGATCTTCTGCGGCCGCGCGCTGCGCGGCCAGCCCGCCACGATCTTCGGC
>JACCXV010000023.1 GCA_013696835.1 Gemmatimonadota bacterium
GAGGCTGCGGGGCAGGTCTTCAACGTGGGGGAACCCAGGGTCCCCACGACCGTGGAGCGTCTGCGACGGCTGGCGGCCGTGGCCGGGTGGCAGGGGCGGACCGTCATCGTGCCCGGCGAGCGCCTGCCCGCACACCTGCGGCTCGGAGCCCTGCGCTACGAGCAGGACCTCGTCGTTTCGACGTCCAGGATCCGCGCTACGCTCGGCGTCGATGAGGTCGTCACCGAGGACGAGGGCCTGCGGCGCACGTTCGCGTGGGAGAGCGAGCACCCACCGCTCGCCGTCCCTGGCCGGGAGCTCGAGTACGCCGCCGAAGACGAGACCCTGCGGCAGCTCGATCGCTCGGCCTGACACCCTTCAGCCGCGGCGGCTCCCACGCAGCGCTCCCGCGACGAACGCCGGGCTTCCGGTCCTCCTACCGGAACGTCCCGGGGCTCACCTGGTAGACGAACCGATAGGCGCCCACCTCGTCCTCGGCGCGCCAGAAATCGAGCTGCTCCACCCAGCGCACACCCGCCAGCCGTCGTCCGGCCAGCGTCAGGAATCCGGCCGCGCGCTTCGTGATCACGCCCAGCCGGCGGAGGTCTGTGAGGCCCCGCAGCGTCGTGCGCGGACGCTCCTCGACGAGCCTGCGCGCCGTTGCCGGCCCGATCCCTGGGACGCGAACGAGCTCCCCGATCTCCGCGGTGCGCACGTCGATCGGAAAGCGTTCAGGGTGCGCCAGCGCCCAGGTGGTCTTGGGGTCACGCTCGAGCGGGATGTTGCCGCGCGTGTCGAACACGATCTCGTCGCGCCCGAAGTCGTAGGTGCGCAGCAGGTAGTCCGCCTGGTACAGCCTGTGCTCGCGCAGGGCCGGCGCGGCACGGTGCTCCTCCATGGGGGTGTCCCGTATCGGACGGAAGGCGCTGAAGTGCGCGTGGTGGATCCCGCCTCCGGCGTAGAGGTCCGTCACCTTGGCCAGCACGTCCCGGTCGCTGTCCGGCGTCGCACCGACCACGAACTGCATGGTCATCCCCGAGGCCCCGTTGGGGTGCGACCGATCGCGGGGGCGCCCGTCGGCCTCCTCGCCCCACTGCCTCACGACCTGCGCCCGGGCGGACTCGAGGTTCGCCAGCGTGGTCGCGAACCTCTTCTCGGGAGCGATCTGCAGCAGGCTCGCCCCGCACGGCGTCTCGAGGTTGATCGACACGCGGCTCGCCAGCGCGGTCAGACGGGCGATCTGCGCCGGCTCTCCCCCGGGGACCATCTTGACGTGGATGTAGCCGCGGAAGCCGTGCGTCTCGCGCAGCAGCTCGAGCGCGCGGATGAGGTCGTCCATCACCTTCACGGGGCGGCCGGGAATGCCCGTCGTGACGAACAGACCGCCGCACCAGCGCCGGCGATGGGCCTCGAGGAAGATCCGCACGAGCTCCTCGGGCTTGAGGAGCGTGCGCGGCAGGTCGCGATCCCGCCGCATCGGGCAGTAGTGGCAATTGAAGCTGCAGGCGTTGGTCATCAGGACCCGCATCAGGGACATTCTCCCGCCCCCGCGCAGGCGCAGGCTGCGGATGTTCAGCGGGCGCAGCGCGCCGACGCTCCGGGTGTGTCTCAGCCGAGGCGGCAGGCGGCTTGTGGAAGCAGCGCCGGACGCGGGCGCGTCGGCGATGCGCGTGGGAGGACCCTCCCGGTCATCCGCGGCAAGGGACATCAGCAGGTCGAGCCTGGCTTCGAGATCCATCCTCTCTCTCCCTTTCATCCGGGGGGCTTCTCCGATCGTACCCGAAGAAATCCCGAACGTCAAGGGCCTCTGTCAGCAGGCCGACCCTGAGCCGTCACGCAGATGCCGGCGCGGCCTCAATGCACCTGGAAGAAGATCTCCCGCCCCTGGCGCTCCACGCTCAGGTTGATCTCGCGGTTCGTGCGCCAGGCCTCCTCGGCGGCGCGCATGCCCTCGGCGGCGGTGGCGACACGGCGTCCCTCGAGCGTGAGGACCACGTCTCCCTGCCGCAGACCCGCGGCCTCCGCCGGGGAGCGAGGATCCACGAAGGACAGGAAGAGCTTCCCGCCTGCGCTCTGACCGAGGTCGAAGCCGATCTCGCTGCCCGTGAGCGTGGGAGGAGCCGTGGCGGGCGTTCCCGCGCCGGCCGCTCCCCCGCGGCTGGCATCCCGGGGCGCGGCCGCGGAGCTCGTGCTCTCGAGCCGCTCCG
>JACCXV010000033.1 GCA_013696835.1 Gemmatimonadota bacterium
GCCGGCTATGGCCCGGGCCAGGTCGTCCCTTGATCCGACGAGCGGAAGAACTCCGTCTGGCGGCTGACGACCGCAACCGTCCGGCCGTCAGGCGTGGTTGCCACTGCAAAGGCCGATCCCTTGTAGCCGGTCTTCGTCCACGCATCCCCGCCGTCGTCGCTTCGAAACAGCCCGTCGCCAGCGCCCGCGTAGAGCGTTCGTCCGTCAGCGGTCGCCGCGAGGCTCGTCATCGGGTATGCGGGTGGGGTGGCGAGACCCGCCCACGATCGACCGCCGTCAGCGCTCGTGACCAGGCCGTTGACATCGACCCCCAGAAGCCTGGTGGTCGATCCATTGCGAACGGCAAGTGGGAACAGGACGTTGTCCTGGCGAACCAGCTGCCAGTGGGCACCGAAGTCGGTGCTCTCCCAGAGCCCGCCGGTGGCAAGAAACGCCCACATCCGACGCGGGTCACCCGGGTCGCGGGTGAACCCGTGAATGTCCAGGCTCGGCAGGTCGGCCGGGATGGCCGCCCACGTCCTTCCGCCGTCACGGCTGGCGGTGAAGACGTTGTGACCCGCGATCACGATCGTTCCGTCGTCCGCGGGCGCCGTGCTCATGGCATCGTCCCGGACGGACAGCGCTGCCCACGTGCGCCCGCCATCGCGTGACTCGCTCAATCCGCCGTGGTGCCCGAACAGCAGGTGCTGCGCGTCGCCGCCAACGAATGCGAGGGAATGGACGTCCTCCGTGCCGAGCCGCGACCACGCAACCTGCCCGCCTCTGATCATGCCGGGGACGATGAGCAAGGCGGCAACGGCGACGCCCGCGAGTCCGACTGCGCCGGCTAGTAGCCAGCGCGGGATGTTGCGCTCCTGCGATCGCGGTTTCTGCCGCTCGCGTCGTGGTTTGGCCACTGCCCGTCAGTCCGCAGAAGCTGGAGGCAGCGGAAATGCGAGCCTGATCGGGCGGGTGGATGGGGCCCCTTCCCCGTGCGCTTGTATCTCAGCCGTCAAGCGGCCGCCGCCGGCCGCGGGCGATGTACGCGAACACGGCAGCAACACCGCCGGTTACCAGGATTGCGCGTCCGAGAACTCCCGCGTCAGTCGTCATCAGCAGGCCCGCTCCCGCGGTTGCAACGATGAGCCCCGCCACCAGCGAAACGTCAAAGAGAGAAGGTGACGGCCAAAGTAGCAGGCGAGTACCGAGGACGCCGGCGGCCGCGGCGCTGATCGCCAGCAGGATGATCGGTGGCTGGCGACTAGAGCCAGGCGGCAGGTACTCCACCGTGCCGTCCACGATGCCGAAACCGACGAAGGCCCCGCCGACTGCGCACGCCAGTAGCCAAAAGGCTCCAAGCAACCGGCCGATTGCGACCGTGCTGCCCCCTCTGCCGGTGATCGGATCCGCACCGAGGGCGAGCTGGTAGCCACACTGTGCGCACGAGCGGACAGTGGAGGGGACGATGGCACCACAGTTTCGGCAGACTACCGTCATCGGGTCATTCTTCCTGGGCGTCGTGGCCGGAGCTTCGGGAGTTTCCGGGACCTCCGTCGGTCTTGAGTGCGGCTATGCCGGCAGCGCGGCCAGGAGCTGGGTACAGGCTTCCTCGCACCGTCGGCATGCCTCGGCGCAGACCCGGCAGTGCTGCATGTCCATTCCGGTGGCGTGGCGATCGCACTCCTCTGCGCAGGACCGACAGGCGGCGGCGCACGCTTCAACCTGGGCTCGTACCACCGTCCAGTCGGTTTCGGACTGTCGAGAGAGGAGGCGACCGGTGGTATCGCACACGTCGGCGCAGTCCAGGTTCAGACGGATGCAGCGCAGGAGCATGGCGATCTCCTGTTCGGCTAAACAGGCGTCCGCGCATGCCGTGCACGTTTGCGCGCATTCAAAACAGGCCTCCACGCACTCGGCCAGAAGGGCCATGTCCACTTCAGTAGGGTGCGGATGAGCCTCCAGTATCGATCGAACGTGGGGCATGACTTTCCTCCTGGCTGTGCCGCCCTACGAAGAACGGAAGGCTGCGCGGGGAGAACCCCCTGGCTGACCCGATCCGTCCCTGGCTCCGTCCGGGCTTTGGTCAGCGGCGTGGCCGGCCGCTCCACTGTCTGCCGGTCGAGCCCGCTGCCTGCTGCGCATGGCCAACATCATCGCCCCCATGGACAGGGGGCAGGCCAGCGCAAGGAGCAGCGGAAGCGTCGAGGCAAGAGCCTGGGGCGCGACGATCACCACTCCAAGTCCAAGGACGGCGAGAGCGGCGACGACCCGCGGTTCGAGACAAGCCCTCAGTGCGTGGATGACCCGCATTGCTCTTCGGTCTGGCATCCGGGTTCGTCTTGGGGAGAAACGGTTAGGCTCACTGGCTGATGGTACGACACCCTTGTCGTAGTCAGGTAGAACAGCGCGGGGGTCTGGCAGCTCGGAAGCTCAGAGTGCCAGCCCCGACCGGAACCCGCGTGAGACCGCGGAGGGACGATGCCAAAGCGACGCCGCAAGAACTCAACCTCGAATGCGCCACCAGCGCTGCCAGACGGCGCTCTGGCTTCGGAGGGAGGCACCCTATCAGTCCAGAGCGCGCCGAAAAGGCAGTCCAGGAAGCTTGCTCTCGAAGCGGCGCGACGCCAGCACCGGCGACGTCGATGGATGCTCGCCGGGACCACGGCCCTGGGTATAGCGGCGCTGGGTCTGGCCATTGCGATCTGGGCCGGTGTGGGTCGTCCGGATATCGGCCGCAGTGCGCCCAACGAGGGGCCTCGCACGCCACACCTCGCTGAAGGGGCCGAGCTGCCCCAGCGCCAACGGCCGCCATCCTCGGGCCCCCACTACGCGAGCCGCGCCTCCTATGGAGTGAGCATCACACCCGTCGAGCCGGGCAACTGGATCCATGCCGCAGAGCATGGCGGCGTGGTGATCCTGTTCAAGTGCGGCGGCCCGGACGAGTGCACCGCAATTGCAGACCGACTTTCGAGCGAGGTCTACGAGCCGGCTCGCAACGGCCGCTTCAACGAGCGGAAGCTCGTGATCACGCCGTACCAGGACATGAACGTTCCCGTGATGGCCGTGGCGTGGCGACGTCTGCTGGAGATGAGCGAGATCGACGCCAGTCAACTGTTGGCGTTCTACGACCGCTACCTCGACACCGGCCCGGAGAACGCTCAGTAGAGCCGACTAGGCCTGGCGCCCCAAGGCATACCGGCCTGACACGACGGCCGTTAGCGCCAGGAAAAGCGCGAAAAGGGCGAGGAGAGAAGAGCCGCCCGACCCCGGCTCGCTGCTCGTCTCGGGCATCGTGGCTTCGCCTGCATGTTCCATCGCCGACATC
>JACCXV010000036.1 GCA_013696835.1 Gemmatimonadota bacterium
CCTGAAGACGTTCCGCTTCTCGCCAGGTGCGCGGGAGGCGTCGTTCTCGGATCGCATCCGCATCCCGCTGCGTCCGTTCGCGGGCGTTATGGGCGTCGCACCCCCGACCGACTCGCTGCTCTCGACCATCCCTCCGCGAGCGAATGGCGGGAACATGGACAACCGGCATCTGGTGGAGGGCACGACGGTCTACCTGCCGGTCTTCGTGGAGGGGGCGCTCTTCTCGATCGGTGACACTCATGCGGCGCAGGGTGACGGGGAAGTGTCCGGCACGGCCATCGAAGCGCCGATGCGGATCGTCTATGATGTGCGTGTTATCGAAGGCGGCAGGCGCATCGAGGAACCACAGTACGAGACTGCCGAGCTCTACGGGGTAACGGCCTTCGCCACGAACCTCGACCAGGCGGCAAAAAAGGCGACGCGGTACATGATCGACTATCTCGTGCAGGAGCACGGCCTCGACCGCACCGAGGCGTACGTGCTGTGCTCGCTGGCGGGAGACCTGAAGATCTCGGAGGTGGTGGACGTGCCGCACGTGCTCGTCAGCATGCACATGCCGAAAGACGTCCTAGGCGTCGGGCGGACGCAGGCCAACGCTGACGAGCGCTAGACCGTAGTCCCCGGACACCAACCGAGCGCTCGCCGTGTGCCTGGTTTGGGCCTGCGGCTATATATTGGAAAGCTGGGCCGGAACGGGTGCAGCCGGATCAACCATCGCAGAGGAGCAGAGCCTATGGCGAAGAAGCCGCGTCAATACCGCAAGCGCGTCACGACACCGAGCAAGCGGGCCGCTCCGGTCGTGGAGGAGCGGAAGCCCAAGGAGGGCGCCATCGAGGTGCAGGGCACGATCGGGGAATGCCTGCCGAGCACGATGTTCCGCGTGAAGCTCGAGAACGGCCACCAGGTGCTCGCACACATCTCCGGCAAGATGCGCAAGAACTTCATCAAGATCCTGGTGGGCGACCGCGTCACGCTCGAGCTCTCCCCCTATGACTTGAACCGCGGCCGGATCACCTACCGCTTCAAGAACTAGCCCCGAAATTCCCTTCGTCCCGCTCAGCCACCAGCCCACTTCCGGCGACGAGCACCTCCGTCGCCGGGCCCGCGAGTTCTTCGATCAGCTGAGGACGCGCCGCTCGGTGCGGGACTTCTCATCCGAGCCCGTTCCGCGTGCCGTCATCGAGGACCTGCTGCGCGCCGCCGGGACCGCTCCATCGGGGGCGCACCGGCAGCCCTGGCGCTTCGTCGCGGTGAGCGATCCCGCGCTCAAGACGCGCATCCGCGAGGCTGCCGAGCGCGAGGAGCGGGAGAGCTATGAGCACCGCATGACGCCCGACTGGCTCGCCGACCTGGCTCCGCTCGGCACGGACTGGCGCAAGCCCTTCCTCGAGACGGCGCCCTGGCTCATCGCCGTCTTCCGGGTGGACTGGGAGATGCGGCGGGGCAAGCGTCTGCCGAACTACTACGTTCAGGAGTCCGTCGGCCTCGCTTGCGGTCTGCTCCTGGCAGCCATTCACCACGCGGGTCTCGTCGCCCTCACGCACACCCCCAGTCCGATGGCTTTCTTGCGTGGGCTCCTGGAGCGCCCCACGAATGAGAAGCCCTTCCTCCTCATCCCCGTCGGCCATCCGGCGCCGGAGGCCATGGTCCCCGATCTGATGCGGGCGCGTTTGGAGGACATCGCAGCATTCCGTGAGGCCGCGGGCGACGAGGAGCTCGACTAGTGTGGGGCAGCGCGCACGGCGAGTGCCGCGGGCGTCGGGGCCGAATCGGCAGCGGTGAGGGAGGGGGTCGGACCCGCTTCAGCCGCAGCCGCAACCGCCGCCGCAGCAGTGTCCGCCGCCACTGCTCGGAGGGGAGGGCGAGGATCCGGGCGAGAACCCGGAAGCCATCGGGAGCGCTACGGTGGAGAGCTTGCGCGTCAGCGCGGTGCTTTCGCACCAGGGGCAGGCTGGCTCGGAATCAGCACGGACCAGCTGATCGAAGTCCGCTCCGCAGGCGCCGCAGGAATACTCGTAGATGGGCATGCCCGCAGATTGGCGCCTTCCCCCCGGGACCGTCAAGAGGTGGTGCGAGGTGCAGCGAACAGGCCGCGAGGCGCGAGGCAGGGTCGTGTGGTCGCTATTCGTCCGCCACCGTGACGCGCACGGCCTGCACGGCGTTGTTGCCGTAGCCGTGAAGGTTCCAGGATGGCTCGAGAGGCTGTGTGGCGCCGGTGACGTCGCTCGCGCGCGCGAGGAGGGTGGCCGGCCCCGCCTGGGCTTCATCCCACCGCAGCCGCCAGGGTGAGGCCGAGTACGGGGAGATGCCGACTCCCAGCTCCGCCTCACGCCATGACATCCCACCGTCCGTGCTCACGTCCACACGCTCGACTGGCCCTGCCCCCGACCACGCCATCCCGGCGATCTCGACGCGGCCGGCTCTCAGCCGTTCGCCCTCCAGCGGCCGAGCGATCACCGACCGTACGAGCATGCGCGTGACGGGCGTGGTGACCCTCTCCGGCGCCTCCGCGTAGACGTACTTCTCGACCTGGTAGTAGCCCCTGAACGGCTCCTGGGTGAGCTCGATCCGCTCGAGCCACTTGACCGAAGCCACGCCGTACCAGCCGGGGACGATCAGACGCACCGGCGCCCCGTGATCGGGCGTCAGCGGTTCGCCGTTCATCTCCCAAACCAGCAGGATGTCTTCGTGCCGGGCGACCACGAGCGGGAGGCTCCGTTCGAATGCGACCAGGCGTCCCTCTCCGACGCGCCCGCTGTCGGCTCCGGTGAAGACCACTTCGGTGGCCTCAGGGGAGGGCTGGACGCGCTCGAGCAAGGCCGCGAGCGGCGCCCCCGTGAACTCGGCGGTCGCCACCGCGCCGTGGCGCCACGCCGTCCCAGGAACGGCAGGGCTCATGAAGGCCCGCCCGTTGCCCGCGCACTCGAGCGTCACGGCGAGCGTGCGGCGGGGGAGAGCCTGGATCTCGTCGAGGCCGACCTCCACTCGCCGCGAGACGAGGCCTTCAACCACCAGCCGCCACGAGCGCGGCGAAAGCCGCGGAACGTCGAAGTGGTTCCGCACGTAGAAGAGGCGCGTCGGCGTGAGGGGCTCGGCGAGCTCGGCCAAGGGCGTCTCGGCGTTGAACGGCTCGCTCTCGACCACCACCAGCCCTGCGCGGGACTCCGCGTCCGCTCCCTGCTCATTCATCCGCATGCGCGAACCTCCATGAGAAAGCGGTCGAGGATGACCCCGGGAGCCGGTACGGCGGAGACCGCTTCACTCACGAGCGAGTCGCGACCGTGGGGCGGCTTCTTCCGTTGGCAGCTGGACGCGCTCCGCGCACGACGGCGGAATCCTCGCCCGGACGTGCGCTTCGGGATCGTGCCGCACGCCCTGGCTCGCCCGCGCGCCTCACCCGGGGAGCTGCGCGTGACGTGGGTCGGCCACGCCACGGTGCTGCTCCAGACCGCGGACGCCAACCTGC
>JACCXV010000039.1 GCA_013696835.1 Gemmatimonadota bacterium
GGTGGAGCCGCGCGTGACTCCTCAGCTCGGACGCGCAAACGCCCGCGCGACGTTCGTGCCGATCGCGGCCTCCGCCGTCCAGGCCCTCGCCAAGGCGGCGGTGGGCTTGTCGATCGGCAGCCTCGCCGTCCTCGCCTCCGCCCTGGACTCGCTGCTCGACTGCGGCCTCTCGACCGTGAATCTGTTCTCGATCCGCAAGGCCGAGGAGCCGCCGGATCCCGAGCATCCATTCGGACACGGCAAGGCCGAGAGTCTGGCGGTCCTCCTCGAAGGAATCGTGATCGCCGGGTCGGGCACCTGGCTGGCGATCCAGGGGGCCGCCCACGTGGGGCGCGGGCGCGAAGTGAGCGACTACGAGCTGGGCGCTGCCGTGATGGTCTTCGGTCTGCTGCTCTCGTTCGGGGTGAGCCGCTACCTCGTGCGGCGCGCCGATGCGACCGGCAGCCGCATCCTGCGCGCCGACTCCCTGCACTACGCCGCAGACGTGTGGACGAGCGGCGCGATCCTGCTGGCGATGGGCCTGCAGGCCGCGACCGGAGAGCGCTGGATCGACCCCGCGCTCTCCGTGGCCGTCGCACTCGGCATCGTGTGGCAGGTGCGCCCCATCCTGCGCGGTGCCGTGGACGAGCTTATGGACCGCGATCTCGGCGGGGAGGAGCGCAGTGAGATCGAACGCATCGTCGCGGGCCACGCCCCCGACATCCTCGACTTCCACCGCCTGCGCACGCGCCGGGCCGGACCGCAGAAGACGATCGACGTGCACGTGGTGATCTGCCGGGACCGGCCTTTCGAAGAGGCGCATGCCCTGGTCACACGGCTGGAGGATGCGATCCGGCGGCAGGTGCCGAACGCCGACGTCATGGTGCATGCCGATCCCTGCTCGAGCGCCCCGCTGCTGTGCCCCGGGCCACATCGGTCGGAGGCGGCCGCGGCCTCGCTGGGTGCCGGGCGCGTGTACTACGAGAGCGTGGAGGAGCTTCCCCGTGACCTGCGGGCCTCGCTGGGGGCCGACGCGCAACAGGCGTACGTGACCGCCTTCAATCGCGCCTACGGAGGGGGGGACAGCCCGGAGGCGGCCGCCGCAGAGGCGCTGCGTCTAGTCGCGGGAGGCGTGACGAGGAGTGATCTCCCGCATTCGCGGGGACGGCAGACCTTCTGAGGCGGTGCAGCAGCCTCAGACCGGCGCCCCGGAGGCCGTGGGACCGCCATCCTCCTGGCGCAGGGGCTCCGCCAGGGGCAGCAGGGCGCGGATCCTCTCGAGCAGGGGAGCGAGGTCGGGGCCCTTCACGAAGCACTCGGCCGCTCCCAGCTGGCGAGCGCGCGCGAACTTCTCGGGATCGCTGCTGCCGCTGAGGATGAACACGGGGACCGCCGCCGTGGCCGAGGATCTCCCCAGATTCTCGAGGACACGGAAGCCGTCGCCGCCAGGAAGCGAGGTCGAGCAGGATCAGGGCGGGCATCTCCTTGCGCGCGAACATCGTAGCCTGGACTGCATCGAGCGCGGCGAAGGTCGCGTAGCCTTCGCGGCGGAGGTGTGCCGTGAGCGCGCGGACGACGCCGGCGTCGTCGTCGATGAGCAGAATCTTGGGGGAGTCATCGTGGCTCGAACAATAGAAGATGGCCTTCGGGCCGGCAACGAGGCCGCCTCCGATGAGCTTGCCGGGAGTGGCGGAGCCGGTGTGCCGGCGCGGGGCGCCGCGCGTCGCTCGCTCCAGCGCGGCGCCAGCAGCCCGCTCGCGTGGTCGCTCGTCTTCCTCTTCCTGCTGTGGGTGCTGCTCCTGTTTCTGTAGGCGAGCAGGGATGACTCGGGCGGAGCCAACGAGAAAGCGCCCCCCGAGCGGGGGGCGCTGGTGCCTGGCGTTGCGGCCTACCGCCCGGAAAGAAATCAGGTCTTCGAGACGTTCACGGCCTGGGGGCCCTTGGTGCCCTGCTTGACCCGGAAGCGTACCCCCTGACCCTGCGAGAGGGTCTTGTAACCTTTCTGGTCGATATCGCTGAAATGGACGAAGACGTCACTGCCGTTCTTGCGCTCGATGAATCCGTAACCCTTCTGATCGTCGAACCACTTGACGGAACCCGTCTCCATGTCCGCGTGACCGTTCGCGGAGCCGAACAGGCCTCGGACCCAGGAACCGAGGCTCCATCCGCCACCGTTTGACGTACCGTTCTGGGAACCCATGAACGTTCCTCTCTTCTGGGAACAGTTGATGTTGAGGGGGGCGCCCGCAGAGGTGCCGGAACTCGGAATGCCCGCGGGGCGTGCGCGGGCGACGGAGGCACTGGTTGAAGCTAATTCGATAACCGCAGGTTGGCAAACGAGCTAGACTGTGTGAGACCTGCCAGACGGGCACGAAATAGTTGACTGGAAGTCTCGGGGGGATCCTTTGGGGTGCCAAGCTGGCGCACCGGCTCCCTTCAGTCAGAGGGGAAGGTCGCGGTCTTCTCCCTCCGGGAGCCCCTCGGGATCCAACACGGCGATCTTGCCGCCGTCCGGCGAGCCCGCTTCGTGGGTGCGCAGTGCCTCTGCGAGCGCGTCCCAGGGGAGCAGGGCACACTTGATGCGCACCGGAAAGCGTGCCACGCCCTGCAGCGCGCGCAGATCGCCGAGCCTGCGGTCCGCGGCCGCGGGTGCCGACCCGTGCATGAGCTCGGTGAAGAGATCGATGAGCTCGCGGATTTCGGGCAGGGTGCGGCCGCCCGCCTGCTGGGTCATCATGGAGGCCGACGCCTGGCTGATCGAGCAGCCGTGGCCGGCGAAGCGAATGCTGCCCACGCGGTCTGCCGCGATGGCCAGCTGCAGGTCGATCTCGTCGCCGCACACGGGGTTGTGCAGCGTCACCCGGACGCTGGGCTGCTCCAGTCCGCCGCGGTTGCGCGGGCGGCGGTAATGGTCCAGGATCAGCTCCTGATAGAGCGACGAAAGCGGTGCGCCTGCGGGGGAAGCCGCCGACCGCCGAGCGGGCGGCCCCGGCGGCGGGCTGGAAGAGGTCACGGTCCTTTCAGACGCCGAAGAGACGCCGCGCGGAGCCCAGCCCCGAGACGAGCGCGGCCAGGTCCGCCTCGTCGTTATGCACGCCGAAGGAGGCGCGCGCCGTGGCGCTCACCCCCAGGCGGCGCATCAGCGGCTGGTTGCAATGGTGGCCGGCCCTGATGGCCACCCCCTCCGCGTCCAGGATGGTGGCTAGGTCGTGCGGATGGACGTCCGCGAGCGTGAAGGCGACGGATCCCAGTCGTGGGGCGGGACTCTCGCCATGCGGCCCGTAGAGCACGATCCCCGGGACCTCGCCGGCGAGCCGCTCCAGCGCGTGGGCCGTCAGCCGCTCGTCGTGCGCGCGCACCGCGCCCATCCCGAGCGACTCGAGGAAGGTCACGGCGGCAGCCAGCCCGACCGCTCCGCCGACGTTCGGCGTCCCGGCCTCGAACTTGTGGGGGCTGCGGTTCCAGGTGGAGTGCTCCAGCTCGACGCGCTCGATCATCTCACCCCCGCTCTGATACGGGGGCATCTCCTCCAGCAGCTCGGGCCGCGCCCAGAGCGCGCCGATCCCCATCGGCCCGTACATCTTGTGTCCCGAGCACACGAAGAAGTCCGCCCCCAGCGCCCGCACGTCGACGGGGAGCCGGGCGGCGCTCTGAGACCCGTCCACGAGCACCCGGGCCCCGACCTCCCGCGCCCGGAGCGCGATCTCGCGGATTGGATTCAGGGTGCCGAGCCCGTTAGAGAGCTGCGTGAGCGCGACGAGCCGCGTGCGGGGTCCGAGCAGGCCTTCGAGGCCGCCCGGTCCGTCGAGCACGAGCGTCCCCTGCTCGTCGATGTCAAGGAAGCGCAGCCGGGCCCCGGTCTCGGCGGCGACGAGCTGCCACGGGACGAGGTTCGAGTGATGCTCCATCACAGACAGCAGGATCTCGTCGCCGGGCCGCAGCCGGGGGCGCGCCCAGGAAGCGGCCACGAGGTTCACCGCTTCGGTCGCGCCGCGCACAAACACGATCTCGCGCGGGTCGCCGGCCCCGAGGAAGCGCGCGACCGCCGCGCGTGCCTGTTCGTAAGCCTCGGTGGCGCGCGCGGCCAACGCATGGATCGAGCGGTGCACGTTCGCATTGTCGCGCTCGTAGTAGGCGCTCATCGCGTCGATCACAGCCTGCGGCTTCTGGGAGGTGGCGGCGCTGTCGAGATACACGAGCGGCCGCCCGCCGACGCTCTGTTGCAGGATGGGAAACTGCGCTCGGACCCGAGCGACATCGAGCGGTGGGGGGAGCCCGGTCG
>JACCXV010000069.1 GCA_013696835.1 Gemmatimonadota bacterium
GTTCCTGGACCGCAGCTTCCTGGATCCGTTGCGCGAGGGGGACGGCGCCTCCCGCGCGCTGGTTCCGGCGGCGGCCGAGGCGCTTCTCTTCGTCGAGCTCGAGGGGAAAGACGAGCGTTCGGCCGCCGCTGCCGCAGCCCGCGCGCTCGATCTCCTGTCCGGCAGCGCCCTTCCCGGATCGCGCCTCGCGGTCGACGCCGCGGAGACGGCCGCGCTCTGGAGCCTGCGCCGGGGAGCCTCCCCCTCCCTCAGCCGCCGGCACCCGCGGCTCGCCTCGTTCCAGTTCGTCGAGGACTGTGCCGTGCCGCCCGTGAAGCTCGCGGAGCTCCTGCAGGGCCTGCGCGGCATCTTCGAGAAGGAGGGGGTGCCGGCCGTGCTCTTCGGCCACGCGGGTGAGGCGCACGTGCACGCCAACCCGCTGCTCGACCCGTCAGATCCGCGCCTCGGCGAGCGCATCGACCGCATCGCATCCGAGGTCTGCGAGCTGGTGGATCGGCTGGGTGGGACGTTGAGCGGGGAGCATGGGGACGGCCTGGCCCGGGCGGAGTTTGCTACCCGTCGCTTCGGTGCCTCCGCCGACACGTTCCAGCGCATCCGGGACGTCTGCGACCCGGACGGGATCCTGAACCCCGGCATCGTCCTGCCGGCGCCTTCCTGGAGGACGGGCCGGAGCCTGCGCCATCCGTGGGAGCGCAGGGCCCTGGCGGCGCGGGCGAGGTGGCGCACCGGCCGCGGAGCCGCCACTCGATGACGCCAGCTGCGTCCCCCGCTCCCACGGCCCCCGCCAAGGGAGGCAGGAGTGCGGTGCAGGGGACGGCTCCGGCTGGCCAGGGAGGCCGCCCAGCGCCGGGGGAACGGCCCTTCCACCGCGCGCTGATCCTCCTGCACAGCGTGCTCGTCATGGTATGGGCGGCGTTGATCACCCCACCGTGCGTCCTGGTCTACGTGGCGCTCGGCGCGCTAAACCTGCGGGCTCGTCCCGAGCGCGCGATCGAGTGGCTCTGGGGCGGCTCCATCGCGGCCGCGGCGGGGGTGCGGCTGAAGGTCACCGGCCGCGAGCGGCTCGCCCGCGGCGCTTCGTTCGTCATCATGCCCAACCATCGCTCCTGGATCGACGTGCCCCTCCTGTTCCGGATCCTGGCGCACCGCGACACCCGCTGGGTGGGAAAGAAGGAGATCGTCTCCTGGCCATTCTTCGGTTGGGCCTTCGCGCTCTCCCGGCACGTGGTGATCGATCGCGGCAACCGGGACGCCGCGGTGCGCGCGATCCGCAAGGCGGCGGGCATGACCGGAGACGGCGTCTCCGTGATGATCTTCCCGGAGGGCACGCGCAGCACGGGGCGAACCCTGCTTCCGCTCAAGAAGGGGGGATTCCACCTGGCGCTGGAGACCGGTCTGCCCATCCTGCCCGTTGCCGTCTCCGGGACCGAGCGGGTGCTGCCCAAGCATGGCTGGACTGTGCGGCCCGGAGCGGTGAACGTGGTGTTCTGCGAACCCGTGGCCCCGCGCGGCGGCGCGGAGGCCCTGCTCGAGCTGGTTGCCGAGGTGCGGCAGCGCCTCGGCGCGGCGCTCGAGCGGGTCGAAGGTCCCTCATTCCCAGCGGAGGAAGTCGCATGACCCCGAGGACCCCGAAAGGCCCCAAGTCGCCCCCCGCCGGACGTGGCCGCGCTGCGCGCACGGCACAGCCGACCTCCGCGGCCGAATCCTCTCCCGAGAGAGCGGCCGCCGCCACGGGTGCGGGCCCGACCGATGAGGAGCTTCCCCTGGACGCGTCCCTGGAGGACCTGCTCGCGGAGGACGCGGAGGTGGATGCCCTCACCCTCGAGCCGGAGGCCAGTCCCGGCCGCTCCGTCGCAGGCATCCGGCGTCCCGCCGAG
Source organism: Gemmatimonadota bacterium (assembly GCA_013696835.1). Lineage (GTDB taxonomy): Bacteria > Gemmatimonadota > Gemmatimonadetes > JACCXV01 > JACCXV01 > JACCXV01. The sequence continues at coordinate 1,878 of JACCXV010000069.1, forward strand.
CCCGAGGTGTACGAGGACACCCGCCGACTCCTGGCGGGCATGTTCCGGGACGTGTCGGGGATCGTCGAAGCGCAGGAGAGCGTCTGCGCGATGTTGTGCGAGGAGCTCGAGCACTTCAACTGGGTCGGCATCTACGCAGTCGATGGCGACGAGCTCGAGCTCGCGGCCTGGGCCGGGCCGGAAGAGACCGAGCACACCCGGATCCGCATCGGGGAAGGCATCTGCGGGCTGGCCGCCGCGAGCGGGGAGACGGAGATCGTGCCCGACGTGAGCCGGAACGAGAACTTCATCGCCTGCTTCCCCTCCACCCGTTCTGAGGTGGTGGTCCCGATACTCCGAGACAACGAGGTGATCGGCGAGATCGACGTGGACAGCGACCTGCTCGACGCCTTCGGCCCAAGGGACGTCAAGCTCCTCGAGTGGACGGCCGCGAAGCTCGCCGCGCTCTGGTGATCGCGGCGGCGCGGGC
>JACCXV010000384.1 GCA_013696835.1 Gemmatimonadota bacterium
CCCCCGGCCACCTCGAGCGCCCCCCACGCCAGCGGCAGCGTCAGCCCCGCGGAGGCTGCGCGGGCGCCGGGCGAGGCGAGCTCGAAGGCACTCTGGAAATGGCGTGGGGTGACGCCCCCCGCGCCACCCGCATGGATGCGCACGACACCCCCGAGCGCGCCCGACCCGAAGCGGTGCGACGCGCCATGCGTGATGACTTCGACGGAATCGATTCCGGCAGCCGGCAGCGATGCCAGGTCGACCGCTCCCCCACCGGGAGCCAGCAGCCGCTCGTCTCCCCAGAGGACTAGCGTCTGCTCGGGCCCCGCGCCGCGGATCGACACCTCGCGCGCCCCGCCGGCGCCGAAGGCCTTTACGAATACGCCGGGCACGCGTGAGAGCGCGGCGGGGAGCGATCCAGCGCGCGCGAGGTCGCTGCGCCGGAGGACGTGGCGCATGACCTCGGCCGGCGCACGCTCCACAAGGGTCAGGACCTCCGGCAGCCGCACCGCATCCAGAACCAGGTCGCGCCGCAGGATCTCACCCGCGCGTGTGACGTGCAGGGGGATGGCTGCGGGGCCGCGGCCCGAGGCGGCAGCCTCCAGCCGGTATCGTCCCTCGCGCAGGCCGGTCAGGCGGTAGCGGCCGTCCGGGCCGGAGAGCGTGCGCACTCCCGTCCCAGCCAGCGACACGGTGGCTCCCGCGACCACCAGCCCGCCGCGCTCCAGGATGCGACCACTCACCTCTGCCGGTCCCTGCGCATGTGCGCGGGCGCCGGGCGCGAGTGCGAGTGCAGCGAAGAGACACGAAACGAGGCTCCCGCGCCCGTAGAGGCGAGGGCTGTACGAGATCGGGATGTGCATCGCTCGGGACAAAAAAAACCAGCTCCTTGGGGAAGCTGGTTCGAGGGGCGCGACCTGCCGCTGCACGAGCCGCCTCCCGCGAGGCGTCGTCGAAGGGATCCTTCGGGCAGGTCTCCTGGCTCGCTGACGGCGGGGGGGCGCGGCTCTTCCCCGAAAGGGATCGCACGCACCGATGCCGCAGCTCACAGTGGCGGGGCCGCTCCGGTGTCACACCGGATTCCCTATTCTCTCCTCGCGCGACGCGCACGGCGCCGCGCGCGGGAGCACCACGAAGGCTGGATCTGAAAAGAGCGTACGCGGCGCGCAGGCCGCGGGAGAGCGCGCCCCGGGTCAGTCCCCGAGCGTGAACTTGCCGAAGTCCTCCGGGTTCATGTTCCGGAGGTGGTCCTTGAGCTTCTGGGGGTCGTAGGGCTCGGCCGGCGTCTCCTCCTCGGCTTCCTCGAGCTCTCCGTCGTCGTCCACCTTCGCCACTTCGTTCATCAGCGTTTCACTGGCGAAGATCGGGGCCTTGAGCCGCAGGGCGAGCGCGATCGAATCGCTCGGGCGGGCGTCGATCGAGATCAGGTCCTCCCCCGACTTCAGGAAGACCTGCGCGAAGTACGTGTTGTCCTTGAGCGAGTTGATGACCACCTGGGAGCAGGTGCCCTTGAGCCCCTTGACCAGGCTCTTCATGAGGTCGTGCGACAGCGGCCGGGAGAACTTGACTCCCGCGAGCTCCGTGGCGATCGCGCTGGCCTCGTTGTGGCCGATCCAGATCGGCAGGTACCGCTTGCCGCCCTTCTCCTTCAGGATGACGATCGGCGACTGGGTGGAGCTGTCGATCCCCAGGCTCGCGACTTTGACCTCGACCACGATCCGACCTCCGCGAACGACGTTCAGCGACGCCGCCCCCCAACCCCTTGCCATAGATACCCGGCCGCGCATCGGCGTGTCAACGCGCCCCCGCCGCTTCCCCACGCTCTCCGCGTCACGGCGAGGCGAGGCTCGTCCGGCGGGACGACGATTCACCCCCTCGGCCCGCCTGACGATCCCACCGAGCCCCTCGTCAGGTCCCCTGCTCCCACGACGCGAGATACCGCTGCTGCTCGGTGGTGAGCACGTCCACGCCCACGCCCATCGCGGCGAGCTTGAGGCGCGCGATCTCCGCGTCGATCGCCTTCGGCACGCGGTGGATGCCGATCGGCAGCTCGCCGGCCGTGACGAGGTATTCCAGTGCGAGGGCCTGGTTGGCGAAACTCATGTCCATCACGCTCGCGGGGTGACCCTCGGCCGCCGCGAGATTGATCAGCCTTCCGTCGCCCAGAACGAAGATCCGCCTGTCGTCGGGAAGCCGGAACTCTTCAACGAAGTCGCGAACTTCGCGGCGCGCAGCGGCCATGCGGGCCAGGGTTTCGAGGTCGATCTCGACGTTGAAGTGCCCGGAATTGCAGACGATCGCGCCGTCCTTCATGGCTGCGAAGTGCTCCTCGCGCAGCACGTGCAGGTTGCCCGTGACCGTGACGAAGACGTCACCGATTGGGGCAGCCTGCGCCATGGGCAGCACGCGGTAGCCGTCCATCACGGCCTCGATCGCCTTGAGCGGATCGATCTCGGTCACGACCACCTGCGCGCCGGCCCCCGCTGCGCGCCGCGCGATGCCCCGCCCGCACCACCCGTACCCCGCGACCACGACGGTGCTGCCGGCGAGCAGCACGTTCGTGGCGCGCAGGATGCCGTCGATCGTGGACTGCCCCGTCCCGTAGCGGTTGTCGAAGAGGTGCTTGGTCTGCGAATCGTTGACGGCCACCACGGGGAACAGCAGGACCCCCGCCTCGGCCATGGCGCGCAGTCGGATGACGCCCGTGGTCGTCTCCTCGGTCGAGCCCACGACGCGCCTCACCAGCGCGGTTCTCTCCTCGGGAGAGAGCTCGAGCGCCCAGCGCCGGATGCCGGGATCCAGGTCGTCGAAGCGCTCGAGGGCCAGGAAATGCAGCGCGCTCACGAGGTCCGCCCCGTCATCCATCGTGAGCTCGGGACCGTGCGCCAGCGCCGCCCGCACGTGCTCGTAGTACGTCTCGTGGTCCTCGCCCTTGATCGCCTGTACGTTCACGCCGTGGTCCTGCACCAGGAAGGCCGCCACGTCGTCCTGCGTGGAGAGCGGATTCGACGCGCAGAGGCAGATCTCGGCGCCCCCCCGGCGCAGCGCGATGACCAGATTTGCCGTCTCGGTGGTCACGTGCAGGCAGGCGGAGACCCGCTTGCCCGCTAGCGGCTTCTCGCGCTCGAAGCGGTCTCCGATGCGCGCCAGCACCGGCATGTTGCGCGCCGACCATTCCGTGCGCAGCCGTCCCTTGCCGGCGAGCGCGAGGTCCCGCACGTCGTGCGCGCTGCCGGCGCCGCCGCCCGCTCGCGAGGTGCCGGCCCCGGCGCGGGCGCAGTTATCCGTCGCCTGTCCGCCAGCCTCCCGCTGCCCACTGGCCATCTCCTGCGTCCCGGCCTGCGCCTCCTTGGTCATCACGTCTCCTTTCAACAAGGTACGGCTCTCTTCCTGCGTTTTCGGGCGCGGC
>JACCXV010000111.1 GCA_013696835.1 Gemmatimonadota bacterium
AAGGCGTTCGCGGACGCGCTGGGGGCCCGGCGTCTCCCCCTTACGCTCCTGGTCGAGGCCGCGGGGCTGATTCAGCACCGTCACTCCGGCTACCCCGCCGAGACCCGCATGCGCGACCGCTGGCTCGAGAGGCTCGGCTGGCAGATGGAGAGCCTGCTCTCGCTCGCCCGGCGCGAGGCGGCGCGTCCGGCCCGCCGCCGCTGATGGCCGGCTCGAGTCCCAACCGCGGGCGTCCCTCCGCCGGGAACGTCCCGCACACCGGAGGTGCTCCCGTGGACGAGGTCCCGCGCAGGCGATCCGGCCTCGCACCCGAGGCGTACGAGGAAGTCCCCCCCGAGCAGTACCCTCCGTACGTCCCGGCCTCCGAGTCGCCCCGCGAGTTCACGTTTCGCGCGGTGCTGATCGGCCTCGCGATCGCCGTCGTCTTCGGAGCGGCGAACGCGTACCTCGGGCTGCGCGTGGGGCTCACGGTCACCGCCTCGATTCCCGCCGCCGTGATCGCCGTCGCCGCCCTGCGAGTGCTCGGCCGCGGGAACGTGCTCGAGGGCAACATCATCCAGACGGTGGGATCGTCCGGCGAGTCGCTGGCCGCGGGCGTGATCTTCACCATCCCCGCGCTCTTCATCTGGGGGATGGACGTGAGCCAGCTGCAGGTGTTCGTGCTGGCAAGCCTGGGTGGGCTTCTCGGCGTGCTGTTCATGATCCCGCTGAGGCGCTACCTGATCGTGCGCGAGCACGGCCGCCTGCCCTATCCCGAGGGCACGGCCGCGGCGGAGGTGCTGGCGGCGGGGGACAGCGGCGGCGGCAAGGCGCGGCTGCTGTTCACGGGGCTCGGGATCGGGGCACTCTACCAGGTCCTGAACAATCCGCGGGCACTGGGTCTCTGGCAGGACGAGCCCACGCTTCCGGTCACGCGCCTCCGCACCGAGGCGGCAGTCGCGGTCACCCCCGAGCTCCTCGGGATCGGCTACATCGTGGGGCCGCGGATCGCGGCCATCCTGCTCGCCGGCAGCCTGATCTCGTGGTACGTGCTGATCCCGCTGATCGCGCTGATCGGGCAGAATGCCGCGACGCCGATGTTCCCCGAGACCGAGCGGCTGATCCGCGACATGGCGCCGGGCGACCTGTGGAACCGCTACATCCGCTACGTGGGCGCGGGATCCGTGGCCGCGGGCGGGATCGTGACGCTGATGCGCTCGCTGCCGACGATGGTCTCCTCGGTGCGCGCCGGGGTGGCGGGGCTGCGCGAGGCGGGGGGCGCTGGGGTCAAGCGCACCGACGACGACCTGCCGCTGCCATTCGTCGGCGGGGGCGTGCTGGCGATCGGCGTTGTGCTGGCGCTGCTGCCGCCCACGTTCATGCCGGTGGGGGTCTTCGGCGCGGCGCTCATGCTGATCTTCGCGTTCGTGTTCGTCACGGTGTCCTCGCGCGTCGTCGGCCTCATCGGCAACTCGACGAATCCCATCTCGGGGATGACGATTGCGACCCTGCTCTTCACGTCCCTGCTCTTCGTCGCCACCGGCGCGGCCGAGGCCGTGGACGCCCGCGTGGCGATCCTCTCGGTCGGGGCGGTCGTGTGCATCGCCGCCTCGATCGCGGGTGACGCGTCACAGGATCTCAAGACAGGCTTCCTGCTGGGCTCGACGCCACGCAAGCAGCAGATCGGCGAGCTCATCGGGGTGGTGGTGCCGGCCACGATCATGGGTGCGGTGCTGCTGCTGCTGCACCGCGGGATCGGGATCGGCTCCGAGGACCTGGCGGCGCCGCAGGCCACGCTCATGGCGCTCGTAATCGACGGCGTGATCGGCGGCGATCTGCCGTGGGGCCTGGTCGCGATCGGTGCCGCGATCGCGCTCGTCGTCGAGATGCTCGGCATCCCGTCCCTGCCGCTGGCGGTGGGGATCTACCTGCCGCTCTCCCTGCAGACCTCGATCATGGCGGGCGGCCTGGTGCGGATGCTGGTCGAGCGGCGCTACCGCAGCGGCCCGATCGAGGTGCTCCGGGAGAAGCGCGAGAACGGCGTGCTGTTCGCCTCGGGCCTGATCGCGGGCGCGGCGCTGGTCGGCGTGCTCATCGCGGGTCTCGTGTTCGCGGAGAAGCAGGGTGTCGGCGGGCTGTCCGGCATCGCCCCGGCCCTGCAGAACGCGGCCGGCACGCTCCCGGCCGTTCCGTCGCTGCTCATCTTCGCGGGGCTGGCGCTGCTGCTCTGGGTGTTCGCCGTGCGAGGTCACGCGGGAGGCGAGGTGCGCGCACGCTCCGGCGGCGCAGGCGTGGGGGAGATCTGATCGGATCCGATCGAGTGACGCATCGTCGCGGGCCATACCCGTCCGCGGGGGATTCACGCAGCCAGGAGGGGATCGCGGGATGAAACGCTACGAGAGCGCGAGCATCCGGAACGTGGCGGTGATCGGGCACGGCGGGTCCGGGAAGACGACGCTGGTGAGCGCGATGGCCCACCTCGCGGGCTCGACGAGTCGCATCGGGTCGGTGGCCGAGGGCACGGCGCTCACCGACTTCACTCCCGACGAGGTCGCGCACCGGATCTCCATCAACGCCGCGCTGGCGTGGGCGGAGTGGATGGACACGAAGCTCAACCTCCTCGACACGCCCGGATACCTGGATTTCGCGGGCGACGTCAAGGCGGCGCTGCACGTGGCCGACGCCGCGCTGGTCGTCGTCGGCGCATCCTCGGGCGTCGAGGTGGGCACGGAGCGCGTGTGGGAGTACGCGAAGGCGCAGGGACTGCCGGCGATCTTCTTCGTGAGCATGATGGACAAGGAGCACGCCGACTTCCGGCGCGCCTACGAGCAGATTCGCTCCTCTCTCACGCCGCGCGTCATCCCCGTCGAGGTGCCGATCGGGGCGGGTCCGGGCTTCCGCGGCATCGTCAACCTGTTCAGCGACCGCGCCCACATCTACAAGCCCGGGACGCGCTCGGGGGAGAGGACGGAGGAGGACATCCCCGGCGAGGTCGCCGACGAGGTGGAGGGATACCGCCAGACGTTGATGGAGACGATCGCCGAGACCGACGACAGCCTGATCGAGCGCTACCTCTCGGGCGAGGCGTTCGGCCGCGACGAGGTGCTGGCCGCGATGAAGCGCGGGATGGCTAGCGGAGACGTGGTGCCCCTCTTCTGCGGGTCCGCCGAGAAGACCTTCGGGCTGCGCCAGCTGCTCACGAAGCTGGTCGAGCTGGTGCCCACGCCGCTGGAGGGGAAGCCCCGAGTCGGAACGCGCCCCGGCGGCGAGGATCGCATCTTCGTGGACCGCCGGGCGGACGGAGCGCTGGTGGCGCAGGTCTTCAAGACGACCACTGAGCCGCACGTCGGCGAGCTCTCCTACTTCCGGATCTGGGCCGGAGCCCTCGAGAGCGGACACGACTACACGAACAGCACGCGCGACCGCGACGAGCGGCTCGCGCACGTGTCCGTGATGCAGGGCCGGGACCGCACGGAGGTGCCGCGGCTCGAGGCGGGCGACATCGGCGTCGTCGCGAAGCTCAAGAACACGCACACGGGGGACACGCTCGTGGCCCGCGGCGCAGGCGTCGTGCTGCCATCCATCGACTTCCCGCAGCCCGTCATCTCCGCCGCCATCGTGCCCCACAAACCGGGCGAGGAGGACAAGATCGGGCACGGGCTCTCGCGCCTCCACGAAGAGGATCCGACCTTCACGCACGAGTTCAACCCCGAGCTGGGCCAGACGATCGTGCGCGGGCTCGGGGAGCTGCACCTGCAGATTCTGCTCGAGCGTCTCCATCGGCAGTTCGGCGTGGGAGCGGACATGGCGCAGCCTCGCGTCGCCTACCGCGAGACGCTCCGGCGCCGCGCGGAGGCGCAGGGGAAGTACAAGAAACAGACCGGCGGGCGCGGACAGTACGGCGATGCCTGGGTGCGCGTGGAGCCGCTGCCGCGCGGCCAGGGCTACGAGTTCGTGGACCGGATCGTGGGCGGGGTGATCCCCAACAAGTTCATCCCCGCCGTCGACAAGGGCATCCAGGAGGCGCTCCACCGCGGCGTGATCGCCGGCTTTCCCTTCGTGGACGTGCGCGTGGAGCTCTTCGACGGGTCCTATCACAACGTCGACTCCTCCGAGATGGCGTTCAAGATCGCCGGCTCGATGGCCTTCCAGGACGCGGTGCGGAAGGCCTCACCCTATCTCCTCGAGCCGATCATGGAGGTGACGGCGACCGTTCCCGAGGAGTACATGGGCGAGGTGATCGGCGATCTGAACAGCCGCCGGGGGCGCATCCTCGGGATGGAGCAGAACGGCCACAAGCAGGTGATCCGCGCCACCGTGCCCCGCGCGGAGCTGTACCGCTACTCCACGGCGCTGCGCGCCATCACCCACGGCCGCGGCGACCACGCCCGCAGCTTCCTCGGCTACGAGGAGATTCCGAAGGAGATCGCCGCGCGCATCGTCGAGGAGCAGGAGGGCTGGCAGGGCGAGGCACGACACTGAGCGACGGGACATTCGGCTGGCTCAGGGCAGCCCCGGATTCCCCTTGTCGCCCCGCGAACCGGCCGGTAGACTGCGCTACAAACCCCTTGAGCAGCGGGAGGCGCGATGGCGTGGGTGGCTGGCTGGCGTCGAGTGGGCGTCCTCGGGGTCGCCGGCCTCCTGGCGGCCTGCGGTGACACCACCGCGCCCGACGAGGCTCGCTTCCCGGTCGTGGAGGGCGTGTACGGCGTCGAGACTCTCGTGGTGGCCAACACGTGCCGCTTCGGGGCCGAGGACGGCGCGCGCGTATACGTCTTCTTCCAGGAGAACGGCGGCGAGGTCGAGTTCCGCCCCCCGGCGTTCAACGGCTCGGGTCGGGTGGTGCTTCGCGACCTCGGCATCCGGGGTCAGCTCGAGCCCGACGGCAGATTCGAGATGGTGGGCACCTACACGATCGACGGCGGAACGGGCGACGACCTGGTGGTCGGCTTCACGATGAATGGCCGCTTCGACGGCGACCACGTGGCGGGCACCGAGCGGCATCTGGCGGCGTTTCCCGGCGGCTCGTGCGAAGCGACCTTCTCCTTCGAAGGCGACGAGGTCTGAGGACGCATGTCGGGACACTCCAAATGGTCCACGATCAAGCGCAAGAAGGGCGTGGCCGACGCGCAGCGCGGCCGCATCTTCACGCGCCTGATCAAGGAGATCACGGTCGCGGCGCGCAACGGCGGCGGCGACATCGACGGCAATCCCCGGCTGCGGACGGCGGTGACCAACGCTCGCGCCGAGAACATGCCGGCGGACAACATCAAGAAGGCGATCCAGCGCGGGACCGGGGAGCTCCCCGGCGTGACCTACGAGGAGATGGCCTACGAGGGGTACGGCCCTGGCGGCGTCGCGATCCTCGTGACCTGCCTCACCGACAACAAGAACCGCACCGTCGCCGACGTGCGGCACCTGTTCTCGAAGCATGGCGGGAACCTGGGCGCGGCGAACAGCGTGGCCTGGATGTTCGACCGCAAGGGGCAGATTACGGTGGACGCCGACGAGCACGAGGAGGAGAGCCTGCTGCTGGAGGCGGCGGAGGCTGGCGCGGACGACGTCCTGCGCGAGGAGGACGAGTTGAAGGTGCTGACCTCCTTCCAGGCGTTCCAGCCCGTGCAGCAGGCACTGCAGGCGCGGGGGATCGAGTTCAAGAGCGCCGAGCTGGTGATGGTTCCGAAGTCCACGGTGGCGGTCGAGGAGAGGGAGGCCGAGCGGCTGCTGAAGCTGCTGGAGGCGCTCGAGGACCACGACGACGTCCAGAGCGTCGCCGCCAACTTTGACATCGACGAAGCCGTCCTCTCGCGCGCCAGCTAGCGCGTTCCAGCGGGTGCTGGGGCTCGACCCCGGCAGCCGGACGACGGGCTTCGGTGTCCTCGACGTCACGTCGCGCGGCGCAACGTGCGTCGACTACGGCACGATTCGCCCTCCGCTCGCATCGCCCCTTCCCGACCGCCTCGAGTTCCTCGCCCGCGGGCTCGGTGAGCTGATCGAGCATTTTCGCCCCGCCGCGCTCGTCATCGAGAACGCCTTCCTGGGGCCGAACGTGCGAACGCTCGCGGTCATCGGGCAGGTGCGCGGCGCGCTGATCGCCACTGGACGCCTCGCCGGGCTCGAGGTGCACGAGTACGCTCCCCGCGAGATCAAGCTCTCGGTGGTCGGAACCGGCAGCGCGAGCAAGCAGCAGATCCAGTACATGGTGCGGACTTCGCTCTCCCTGCCGGTCCTGCCCTCGCCCTTCGACGCCTCGGACGGGCTGGCGGTTGCGCTCTGCTACGCCCATCGGCGCCGGGGAGGGGTCGCGGCGCTGCTCGCCAGGTGATCGCCTGGATCGAGGGCGAGCTCGCCGCGCGCGAGCTCGGCCGCGTCGTCCTGGCGGTCGGGGGCATGGGATTCGAGATCGCGGTCCCGCTCAGCACGTACGAGCTCCTGCCCGATGCCGGGCATCCTGCGCGCCTGCTCACGCATCTCCACGTCCGCGAGGACGAGCTCGCGCTCTTCGGCTTCGCGACCGCCGACGAGAAGCGGGTCTTCGAGACGGCGATCGGCGTCTCGGGGATCGGGCCCAAGCTCGCGCTCCTGCTGCTCTCCACCCTCCCCGTGCCGCGGCTCGTCGAGGCGGTGCGCGGGGGAGACCTGGCGACGCTGACGCGCGTTCCCGGGGTTGGGCGCAAGACGGCGGAGCGCCTGGTGGTCGAGCTGCGAGACCGGTTCGCGGACATGGCCTTCGGTGAAACGGGACCGCCAGCGGCCGCGGGGGCGACGCCCGCGGGCCGGAGGGAGGAAGGGGCGGTCAAGGCGCTGGTGGCCCTGGGCTTCCCGCGCGGCCGCGCCGGCGAGGCCGTTCGAGCGGCGGCCGGGGAAGCCTCGGACGCAGAGGTGGAGGAACTGGTCCGCCGGGCGCTCGGCGCCCTCAACGGCTGAGCGCCGCCTCCCCAGAGGGCTGAGACCGGCTGTCGCGCTGAAAGGCTGAGATCCTCTCTTGGTCGGGCAGATCGCAGGTCTCGGCCGTGAGGCACAACCCAATGAGGAGATTCCGTGTCGCGCATTCGCTTCGACCACTGCGTCATCCACGTGAGCGACTGGACGCGCTCGAATGCCTTCTATCGTGACGTGCTGGGGGCGGAGCTGGTGGAGAGCTCGCCGGGCACCTGGTTCTACCGCTTCGGCGACGTCCAGCTCAACTGCCACGGGCCCGGGGTGAAGGTCTCGCCGCTGGCGCGGCAGCCGGTGGCGCCGGGAAACAGCGATCTCTGCTGGACCTGGTCGGGGACGATCGACGACGCGGTCGAACACCTGCACCGGCACGGCGTCGTCGTGGAGGAGGGGCCTGTCGCTCGGAAGGGTGTGCGCGGACCGGGCACGAGCGTCTACTTTCGCGACCCCGACGGCAGCCTGCTGGAGTTCATCACGTATGGCTGATCCGGCCTCACGTCCCGCTCCCGTGCACGCCGAATCCGGGATGGCGCCTCCTGCTTCGTCCCCATCCGCCGCCGAGCCCCGCCGCGGGTTCACGTCCACGCTGAAGGGACGCGCGGCGACCCAGCCGGAGCCGCGCCACGAAGAAGTCGAGCTCGAAGAGACGTTGCGGCCGGCGGCGCTGGAGGACTTCGTCGGTCAGACGCGGGTCATCGCGAACCTGCGGACCTCGCTCTCGGCCGCGCAGGCGCGCGCCGAGCCGATCGATCACTGCCTCTTCTGCGGCCCCCCGGGGCTGGGGAAGACGACGCTCGCGCACATCCTCGCGCGCGAGCTGGGCGCGCAGCTGCGGGCGACCTCCGGCCCCGCGCTCGAGAAGGCCGGCGACCTGGCGGGCCTGCTCACGAATCTGCGTCAGGGTGACATCCTCTTCATCGACGAGATCCACCGCCTGCGGCCCGTCGTCGAGGAATACCTCTACCCTGCCATGGAGGACTTCTCGCTCGACATACTCATCGACTCGGGGCCGAGCGCGCGCTCGATTCACATTCCGCTCGCGCGCTTCACGCTGGTGGGGGCGACCACGCGGCAGGGCCTACTCACCTCGCCGCTGCGCTCGCGCTTCGGAATGGTGCACCGGCTGGACTTCTACGAGCCGGCCGAGCTGGTCGGCATCGTACAGCGGTCGGCGCGCATCCTGGGCGTTCCGCTCGAGGACGAAGCCGCACTGGAGATCGCGAGCCGATCCCGCGGCACCGCGCGGGTCGCCAACCGGCTGCTCAAGTGGGCACGCGACTTCGCGCAGGTGGAGGGCAGTGGGCGCATCGACCGCGCGCTGGCGCGTGCGGCGCTGGCGGCTCTGCAGGTGGACGAGGTGGGACTGGACGAGATGGACGGGCGCATCCTGCGGACGCTGATCGAGAAGTTCGAGGGTGGCCCCGTGGGGCTGAACACGCTCGCCGTGGCAGTGGGGGAAGACCCCGGAACCCTCGAGGAGGTGCACGAGCCGTTCCTCATCCAGCGCGGCTTCCTGCGGCGGACGCCGCGCGGAAGGGAAGCCACGCCCAGCGCCTACGCCCACCTCGGACGAAAGCCGGAGCGGACGCAGAGCACACTTTTCTGACGGACCGCGCCGAGAGAGCCAGGAACGCCGAACGCCCGGCGACCTTTTGGTCGACCGGGCGTTGTGGCTTGCAGGTCTGGAGAGGGGTCGTGCGGCGGCAGGCCTTTGGGGTCTGGCCGCCCTGGGGGGATCAGCCGCGCACGTTCAGGGTGCCGCCGACGAAGCCCTCTCCCGAGATCTGCGTGCCGTTGACGCCGAAGAGCGTGGAGGCGTTGGCGGCGTTCTCGGTCTGGCTGGTGAAGGAGACGTTGATGCCGTCGGCGAGCTCGGGCGCGTTGGGAGCGCCCTTGG
>JACCXV010000160.1 GCA_013696835.1 Gemmatimonadota bacterium
GGTGGAAGCCAGCGGCTCGCATGGCCACGTGCTGCGCGCGGACGTCGAGCGCTTCCTCGAGGCGGAGATCGCCGCCCCGGCGGCCGCCGGGGCGGGCTCCAGCCTCGTGCGCTCCGACCCCCGGGCCAGACCCGCTCCCGAGCGCCGCCCCCAACGCGGCCCCGACGAGGAGGTCGTGCCCTATCGCGGCGTCCGGCGGCAGATCGGCAAGCGCATGGCGCAGTCCGTCTACACGGCCCCTCACTACACGTATGTCGAGGAGGTGGACGCCGGCGCGCTCGTGACGTTGCGGGAGGACTCCCTCGCGCTCGCGCAGGAGCGCGGGATTCGGCTCACGTACCTGCCGTTCATCGTGAAGGCCCTGATCCCCTGCCTGCGCGCGTTCCCCCTGCTGAATGCGGTCCTCGACGAGGAAGGCCAGCAGATCCGCCTGAAGAAGCGCTACAACATCGGGATCGCGACATCGAGCGAGGAGGGGCTCATCGTCCCGGTGGTGAAGGACGCCGACGCGCTCACCCTGCTGGAGATCGCCGCCGAGATCCGGCGTCTCTCGGACGCGGCGCGGGATCGATCCGTGGCGGTGGAGGAGCTGCGCGGGTCCACCTTCACGATCACCAGCCTCGGGGCCCTGGGCGGGTTGCTGGCCACGCCCATCATCAACTATCCCGAGGTGGCGATCCTGGGCGTGCACGCGATCAAGCAAAAACCCGTGATTCGGAACGGCGCGGTCGTTCCCGGGTACGTGATGAACGTCTCGCTCTCCTTCGACCATCGTGTAGTCGACGGCGCCGTCGGGGCGGAATTCACGCGCATGCTCGTGCGCTATCTCGAGTCTCCCCAGCTGCTCCTGCTCGACACCTGACCGGCGGCCTCCCGCCGGGGTCGCTTCGTTCTCCCTACCGCTTCGTGCGGCCCCTCGCAGGGAGCGCTCCACCGGAACACCTTCAGGAGGTTTCACATGACGGATCACACACCCGACACACGGATCGGTGGCCCGAACACGAACCCCTACCGCTTCAAGACCTTCGAGAGCGGTCGCCTGACCTTCGTTTCGGGCATGTTCGACGAGGTGTCCGCGGCTGAGAGCGCGGTCGCGGCCCTCGAGAAGCGGGGCTACACCAGCGACCAGGTCAGCGTCCTCATGTCCGACGAGATGCGCAAGCGCTATCTCGGCGGGGCGGAGGGGACCGGCACGCTCGAGGTCGAGAAGGGCAGCAAGGCGGTGAAGGGGCTCGGCACCGGCAGCGCGATCGGTGGCACGCTCGGCGCCATCGCGGGTGCGATCGCCGCCGTCGGCACCTCGCTCGCCATTCCCGGGCTCGGTCTCGTGGTGGCGGGGCCGATCGCGGCCGCCCTGGCGGGTGCGGGAGCGGGCGGCGCGACCGGAGGCCTCCTCGGCACGCTGGTAGGGGCCGGGATGCCCGAGTACCGCGCCAAGTATTACGAGGAGCAGCTGAAGAAGGGTGGCGTCATGGTGGGCGTGGAGGCGCGAAGCGAGGAAGAGGCCGATCAGCTCGAGGACGAGCTCGAGCACCTCGGCGCCGAGGACGTGAAGCAGAGCTGACCCAGGCGAAGGGGGCGGCGGTTCAGGCCTCCGCCCCCCACCGCCCCGCACGCATGATCCCGTCCGCCTCTCACCCCGTACCCTCCGGCACCGCCGGCTCCCCCTCCGGCCCGGACGGGAGCCCGGATTCCCAGGTTCCCCTGCGCGTGCTCTCGCCCGACGGCGGCCTCGAAGGCGAAGCGCCGGACCTGAGTCCCACGGAGCGCGAGGCGCTGTACCGTCAGATGAGCCGCCTGCGCGCGTTCGACAACCGCATGATCAACCTGCAGCGACAGGGGCGGATCGGCTTCTACGGTCCCGCCACCGGGCAGGAGGCGACGACGGTAGGCAGCGCGTTCGCGCTGGAGGCCGGCGACTGGATCTTCCCCGCCCTGCGCGAGGCCGGTGCGCTGCTCGTGCGCGGCTACCCTCTTCGCAAGATGGTCGCCCAGCTCTACGGCAATCGGGCGGACGACGCCCTGGGTCACCAGATGCCGTGCCACTACACGGCCCGCGAGCTGCGCTTCGTCTCGATGTCATCGTGCATCGCGAATCAGCTGCCGCAGGCGGTCGGCGCGGCGTGGGCGGCGCGCATCCGCGGCGATCGCACCGTCGTGCTCGGCTACATCGGCGACGGCGGCACGTCCGAGGGGGACTTCCACGCGGCCATGAACTTCGCAGGCGTCTTCCGCACGCCCTGCGTGATCCTCTGCCAGAACAACCGCTGGGCGATCTCGGTGCCCGTCGAGAAGCAGACCGCCGTGCGCGAGATCGCGCGCAAGGCGGCGGCGTACGGGATCCCCGGTCTGCAGGTGGACGGCAACGACGTGCTGGCGGTGGTGGCCGCCACCCGCGCGGCCGCAGATCGGGCGCGCTGCGGCGGGGGACCCACGTTCATCGAGGCGCTGACGTACCGCGCCGGCCCGCACACGACGTCGGACGACCCCACCCGCTACCGCGCCAGCGAGGAGGCGGGACGCTGGCCCGACCCGATCCCCCGCTACCGCGCCTTTCTCGAGGCATCGGGCGCCTGGGACGAAGAGCGGGAGCGGGGGCTGCAGGCGGAGCTGGAAGGCGAGATCGATGCGGCGATCGAGGAGGTCGAGGCGGAGCCCGCGCCGGACCCCGCGTCGCTCATCGAGGGGGTCTTCGCCACTCCACCCGCGCTGCTCCGCGATCAACTGGAAGAAGTCCTGCGGCCGCGACGCTGACCGTTGCGCTCCGGCGCAGCCGCTCCACCGGGCGCTCACCCGTCAGACCAGGCGCAGCCGCTCCGCCCGGCGGATCGTGCGGCAGATCTCGTCCACTGCGTCCATGGGCAGCTCGGGATAGACCGGGAGAGCGAGGGCCGTCCGGGACCACCCCTCCGCGACCGGCAGGGCGGGAGGATCGCCGAGGTGCGCGAACGCGGGCTGGAGGTGGCAGGGGACCGAATAGTAGACGGCGGTGGCGACCCCCGCCGCGCTGAGGGCCTCACGGATGTGATCGCGTTGGGGATGCGTCATCACCACCTGGTGATAGACGTGGAGCCCGGGCGTGGCGTGGCCGGGGAAGGCGCAGCGCGTGCCGGCGAGCAGCTCGCGATAGGCCTCGGCACGGAAGCGCCGCGACTCGTTCCACTCGTCCACGTAGGGGAGCTTGACGCGCAGGATCGCCGCCTGAATCTCGTCCAATCGGCTCGTCGTCCCCACGCGCAGGTGCATTCCGCCCTCGGCTCGTCCATGGTCGCGCAGGCTGCGCAGC
>JACCXV010000164.1 GCA_013696835.1 Gemmatimonadota bacterium
CGTGGAAGAAGACCAGCTCGAGCTCCTCGACCGCGGCTGGGCGCTGGCCGCGGAGGGCCGCTGGGTGCCCTACGGCAATCCCATGTCCACGGGCGGCCTGGTCCCCGGCGGCCTCACGAGCCTGCTCGTGGGCGCTCCTCTGCTCGTGTGGCGCGACTATCGCGCGCCCGCCCTGTTGATCGTCCTCCTGCACGTGCTCGGCTACCTGCTGCTGGATCGCGTCGTGACCGAGATCCTCGGCCCCCGCGGCCGGCTGCTGTTCGCGCTGCTGTACTGGCTGAACCCGTGGCGCGTCTACTTCTCGGCCTTCCTCTGGAACCCGAACTACCTGTTCTTCCCCGCGGCGCTGCACACCTGGACCTGCTGGCGCCAGCGCGTGGAGCCGCGCTTCGGCCTCTCGCTCCTGCACGTGCTGGCGATCGGAGCGGCCTTCCAGCTGCACGCGTCATTCGTGATCCTGGTCATCGCGACGCTGCTGCTGGCCTGGAGGGGACACGTGCGGCTGGACCGGAGCGGCTGCGCGGCGGGGGTCGCGATCGTGGTCGTCTCGCTCATCCCGTGGATCATCCGGGCGCTGCACGATCCGGCGATCCTCGCCGCGAGCCGAGGGTTCCCTGGGCGAGGGCTGGTGCTCGTCTATCCGCTCCTCAGAGGACTCGTCTACTGGCTGCGCTACTCCTCCTTCTCGTTCAGCCAGTCGATGATCGCCTTCGATCTCCCGGCCTCGCCGCTGGCGCCGCTGGCCGGCTGGCTGGGGGGCGTGCTCTTCGCGCTCACGCAGATCGGCGGACACCTGTCGGCGTACCTGCCGCTGCTGGCCAACGTCAGGCTCTGGAGGACGCTCCGGCGGCGCGAACGTCCGCGAGACGATCGCGCCGGACGATGGCGGCTGCTCGGCGGATCGATCCAGAGCTCGTCACGGCCGCCGCCCAGCTCCGCGCGCGCGTGGCTGCGCGGAACGGTGGCGCTGACGTTCGTGGCCGCGTTCGTCTCCTTCGCGCTGGCTCCCACAACGATCATGATGTGGCACGGATTCCTGCTGGTGCACGTCGCCGTGCTCCCGCTCGTGCTCTGGCTGGAGGCGCTGCTGAGGACGCGGCACTCCGGCCGCGTGGTGCTCGCACTGGCCGCTTCCGTTCCGGCCACGCTGCTGATCCTGCTCTGCATGGCGCTCGCCGGCCCGATGTACGTCCGCGAGGGGGGATCGCCGCTCGAATCGGAGCTGCGGGACCGAAGTCCCGCGATGCTGCGGGGGCTGGGACTCGTCGATTCGGCCGCGGAGTACCCGCCGCGATGCACCGCGCATCGAGCAGGACGACGGCCGCGGTCTCGACCGTGCGGCAGCTGCCCGACATCTCCCGCTGGAGCGCGGGCGGCTCCCCTCGCTCCAGCTGCGTGGCAAGGCGTGTCGAGAGCGGCCGGAACTGGCTGAACCAGGACTCCCCGCGCAGATAGGCTGGATCGAACGCGCCTCGATCCACGAGCAGGAAATCCACGCGGCGGTGTCGCAGGAAGCGCCGCAGGACGGCGGGATCGCGCGCGTAGTGCGCGCGCAGCAGGGCTCGGGCCCGGCGGCGGAAGGGCTCGTAGTAGCCGGTGTGGTACGGTTGCGCGTGCTCCCGGCTGACGAGGACCGCCCGTCTGGAGAACGCCGGGAGGTTGCTCGCCTCGAGCGAGAGCGAGGCCACGCGTGCGTCGGGCGCCTGACCCGTCAGATGGCGGTACACCGCCGGCGCCTCCCCCGTCACGTAGCCCAGATCAGGCTTCAGGAGCACGAGCGCCGATAGAAGAGTCGGGATGCCCACGAACGCGGCATCGACGACGACCCTCGCACTGCGCCTGCCGGCCGGACTCCGCGAGCCCGACAACTTCGGCCCGAGCCGGTGGCGCGCGAGTGCCAGAGCGAGCCCGCCCGCAACCGCGAGGCCCACGCGGAGGCTGTACGTCGTGTAGCGGCTGGGAAGATGGAGCCGGAAGAGCACCGCGTGCGCCGCGAAGAAGAGACCCGCCGACGCGGCCCCCAGCCGCGCCAGCAGGCCCATCGAGCCGGTACGCAGGTGGACGCTCCCGTGGGCGGCCCACGGCAGCCCCAGCGCTGCCAGCAGCGCGATCAGCAGCGCGGGCTGCAGTCCCCCGCGGCCGAACAGGTCCGGCGCCAGGCCACTGCCATCTCCCGTCAGCCAGAAGCCGGGGAACCCGACGTCGAAGAACTCCGAGCGCCCGCCGCGGACGAGCTCCGGCAGGCGCCGGGCAGCCCCCGCGCTCAGGATCGGGCCATAGCCGTGCGAGCGGGACCGGAAGAGCAGCAGCATTGCGACGGCGACTGCCAGCGCGCCGGCGACGAGCGCAAGATCGGGGCGGGCCTTCGAGAGGCGCGGGCGCCCGCGCTCGATGTGCACGAGCCACAGGAGGAGCGTGGCGCCCGAGACGAGGAGGACCTGCGGGTAGAAGAGCCCCTGCAGCGCGATCACCGCCAGGATCCCCACGGCGGAGCGCCGGACAAGGACGAGCAGGAACGCGGTGAGCAGGGGCACCGCGAACGCGCGCGGGGTTCCGGAGGCGAGATCGTCGTTCGACCAGATGGCCGCGCTCAGGAGCACGCTCGCGAGGAAGGCGGCCACGGGATCCGGCAGCAGGCGCCGGACGAGAGCGAATGCGAACCCCGCCGCTGCGAGCCCGAGCAAGGGCGGCAGGAGCTTGCTCGCAAGCAGCGGCTCGAGCCCGATGGTGGCGGCCGCGCGATACAGGGCAGCGTATCCCGGGGGCGCGATGGACTGGAAGTAGTCGGCGATCGGATCCCCCGGGAAGAGGCCGGGATCCAGGTAGCGCGCCATCCAGAAGACGTGCTGCCGCGCATCGTCCTGCACCACGTACGGGCCGCGGAACGCCTGTGCCATTCCCGCCAGGCCGCAGGCCGCGGCGAAGGCCAGCGCGGCGGCGTACCACGTGCCCCAGCGACCGCCTGGCGGCACGCTCTCCACGGCGGGTTCCCCGTCCGGCTGAGGGCCCGCGAGATCCGCCTCCGGCCCACCCGGAGCTGGCGGGGCCGGAACCGCGCTCCGCATCACGGCGTTCCGGAGAGATCGTAGAGGTAGGCCGAGGACCCCGGTCGCTCCACGGTGTCGAGCCTCCTGCCGTGCCCGTCCAGCCAGTCCAGGAACAGCGCGCGCTCGTCCACGCCGTCTCTCGTCGAGACGTGGGAGAACACGACCCAGACGCGAGTGCGTCCCCGCAGCCGCTCGAGGTCGCGGCGGTATCCCTCCCATGCCCCGCGCGACTCGACCCCCTCGACCCAGTCCCGGGGGCCGAACGCGTAGCGCTCGGCGTAGAAGCGGAATGCGGGCACGGCGGCGTAGTAGACGTAGACCGGCCCCGCCGCGTCTCCGACCGCGGAGCTGCGCGCCCGTTGCACGTGCTCGAGGACGGGCCTGATCTCCTCGCGTTCGACGCCCCTGAAGAGGACGCCCATCGCATCCAGCACGGGGCCGAGCAGCAGCAGGCCCGCCAGCCCGGCCACGATCGCGCGCGACCGCCCCCCGAGTGCACGACGAGTCTCTGCGGTGCCCTCCGCCACGAGCAGCGCCACGGCCGGCGCCATGAACAGGAGCAGCCTGCCGCGGAGCGGATAGGCTTGAATGCCGGAAGCGGCGAGTCCGTAGAGCAGCGGCCCGAGCAGGAGCAGGAGGACCTCGCGACGCTTCCGCAGCAGCGCCGCCCCACCCGCGAGGAACGCCACACCCGCCAGCCCCGCGGCCGAGACGCCAACGAAGCCCTCGAAGAGCTCGAAGAAGCTCTCTGCGAACCACTCCAGGTCGCCCACCGACGCCGGCGGGAGAGGCATGAAGGCCCCGTGCTTCACGTCCCACGATCGGAGCAGCGTGGCGTTGTCGGCGAGCGGACGGATCGTGAGCAGGTACGCGGCGCCGAAGCTCATGATCCACACGACCCCCGCGGCGCAGTAGCGGCGCACGCTCGCGCGATCGTGTCGGCCGAGTGCGTCGGCAACCAGCGCCGTGCCGACTCCGGCGAGCACGAACACCGCCGGATGAGAGAGCCACACGGCCAGTGCGCCCATGGCCCCCAGTCCCGTCGCACCGGCACGCGAGGCGGGGTGGCCCAGCGCTCTCGCGGCGGCGAGCCACAGGCCGGCGGACACGAACACGTCGCTCGAGTACTGCTTGAACTCGGCGGCGTAATAGACCAGCGGCTCGGCAAGCGCGAAGAGCGCCAGCGCCACGGGCACCGCGACTGGCGAGACGCAGCGCCGCGCGAGGGCCAGGAACACGGGGAGCGAGGCGAGCCCCGCGAGGAGCGGCAGGAGACGGAGCGCGTACTCGTTCTCGCCCAGCGCCGTCGTGGCGATCTTCGCTAGCGCCAGGAAGCCGAACGGAGCCGCCTGGTCGTCAGCGAGCGGGCGAAGCAGGCCCGCGATGTCCCGCCCGATGACGTTGAGCGCCAGGTTGGCCTCGTCGACCCAGAGGGCGCGGTTTCCCAGGTAGTGCGCCCCGCGCAGAACCAGACCCGTGGCGACGAGGAGCGCCGGGACGAGCGCCCGCGCCGTGGTGCCGGGCGGCGGCACGAGCGCCCGCGCCGTGGTCCCGCGGGCGGGTGAGGAGTGACGCGACGGCACTGCTGCAGTCACATGACGTCCAGCGAATCGGCCGCGATCACGCC
This sequence comes from Gemmatimonadota bacterium, assembly GCA_013696835.1. GTDB lineage: Bacteria > Gemmatimonadota > Gemmatimonadetes > JACCXV01 > JACCXV01 > JACCXV01. The sequence continues at coordinate 4,675 of JACCXV010000164.1, forward strand.
GCCGGCGGGGCGGCATTCTCGGCCTCACGCGGTGCCGAGAGGTACCCGCCCAGCAGGGGAAGCCCCGCGAGCGCGGGCAACAGGTAGCGCGACGTGCAGAGCAGCCCGAGAACCGCGGCGGTCGCGGCCGTCATGTAGGGCCGGTAGAGCGCCACCAGCGCCGCGTCGCGCGTTCCGACGCCCGCGAAGGTGAAGGGCAGGAGCCCGGCCAGGATCGCGAGAGGCGCCAGCGCGAGGTTCGCGAGGAACGGAGTCCAGGCTCCGAGCGCGAGGACGAAGAGCCAGATCTGCAGCAGGTGCAGGAACCAGAGGAACAGGGAGAGGATGCCCACTCGCGCGAGGCCCGGGCGGTCGGCTCGCAACCGCCGGAGCGTCTCGTCCCAGGCGGTCTGGAGCCGTGCCACTCTGTCGCGTGACCCGCGCGGCACGAGGGTGCCAGCAAGGCGGAAGAAGGCGCGGGCGGCGGCCCGCGAGCCTAGCATGAGCACGCCCGTCGCGAGCCCGACGCCGACGGCTCCGGCAAGAGCCCAGAAGAGCGCGTCCTTGCGGGGATAGAGCGCCAGCCCGAGCACGCACCACACGAGCAGGGAGAGAAGGTCGCACCCTTTCTCGAAGACGACGAGCGCGAGCGCGGAGGAAGCCTCGAGCCCTCCGCGACGCCGCATGAACCAGGCCTTGGCGAGATCCCCCATCTTCGACGGGAGCACCATGTTGAGTACGCTGGCCGCCAGGATCAGCCGGTTCGCCTCGCCGAAGCCCAGGGCGGCCGAACGAGGAGCCAGCTGCTGCAGCCGCAACGCCGTCAGCAGCGTGAGCGGGACCGCCATCGCGAGGCTGACCGCCAGCCACCCCGGACGGGTAGCCGCGACGACGGCGCGGAGGCTTGCGGGCTCCAGCCTCCACCAGATGACGGCGAGCAGGGCCAGGCTGACCGCCACCGGCAGCAGTCGCCGCATGTCAGACGCTGCGCTCGATCCGCAGCGCCTCGCCCGGACCCAGCCTGCCGACCTCCGGCGTGAGGTCGCGCCACGGCACGAGCTGGCCGGGCTCGTACGTCCGGCTCATCACCACGTGGATGGACGTCTGGTGCCCGCCGATGCCGGCTCCGCGGACGTCCTCCCATGAGGGGCCCGAGACCTCGTCGCGGATCAGCCAGCGGCCCGCCTGCCATGCGAACGTGCGCGCGAACGTGAACGGCGCCGTGCGCTTGCCGGTGATGAGCAGCCGCTGCAGGAATCGGCGCAGCAGGTTCGGGGCGAATCGACCGATGCTCAGCGCCAGCACGCGCAGCGCCAGCAGCCGCGGCGGGGTCATCCGCGCCTGCTTGGCCCAGCCCAGGGATCCGCGCACGGAGATCTCGTCGTCTGCCAGCTGGATCCGATAGGCGTCCATCAGGTGCGCCACTGCATTCCTCGCTCTCGATCCGCATCCCACGCGCAGCGACACCTGCGTGTCGGAGGCGACGAGCTCGCCACCTCGAAAGAGCTTGAACACCCCCCCCTTCCCCAGCGCGGCATAGAGCTCCGTGTCCTCGCGGCGCTCGATCAGGATTCGCGCCTCGGACAGCCACACCCGCCCCGAGCGTCGCGGCGCTGGAGCCGGCCGCTGCGGGACCCAGTGCCGCCAGGCCAGCAGATAGCTCCACGCGTGATGGCCGAGGATGTGATCGTCGGCATGGCAGGGTCCACGGCCCGCGGCCAGACCAGCCAGGAACCCGTCGTTCACCGCCAGCGCGTGCGGCGCCCATCTCCCCGCCACCTCGAAGCCGTGGGGAAAGAAGTTGAAGGTGTTGCGGCTGCCGATCTCGCCCCCGTAGGAGCCGTCCGGATGGACCATCTCGGCCGCGAACCCGATGGCGCGCTCCAGCGCCTCCTCGAGCTGCGCCGAGGGATGCAGATCGTGAAGCTGCGCTAGGCAACCCAGCGTCAGCGTGTGGTAGCCGGGATCGCAGCCGTCGTATTCCTGGAACCAGCCCTCCGCGCTCTGCCACTGGAGCAGGCGCTCCAGACGACGAGCGCCGGCCTCGCGCCAGCGGTCGGTGCCGAGCAACCTCCCCAGGCGCGCGAGCGCCAGCACGGTCAGCGCGTGATGGTTCGAGAGCCGCCCGCTCTCCTCGTGAGCCGCGAGCCAGTCCGCGCGTGCCGCGAAGAAACGCCGCAGCGGCTCGTCGTCGAGGCCCACCAGCTCGTAGCTCTCGAGGCAGGCGAGCAGCGAGAACGCCGCCGCTCCCGCCGCGCGCTCGTGCGGGAAGTAGTCGTCGCACGAGCCGTCCGCGTGCGCGCTCGCCGCGGCGTAGCGCACCCCGGCGACGATCCAGTCCCGCACGGCGGCCGCCCCATGGAAGGGATTGCCGGGGAGCTCGGTGCTCCAGGCGAGCGCCAGCGGCCAGACGAGCTCCTGCGCCATGCCGCTCGGGAAGTCGAGGATCTTGTAGTGCCAGAAGTTCCGATCGAAGCAGCCGTAGGTGGGGCTGTGCGGGTTGCGGTCCTGCAGCGTGAGGATCTTCGGGATCTGGCCGAGCGCCTCGCGCGCGAGGAGTTCCCGGCTCACCGCTGGCCGGCGGGCACCCTGGAGGGCTCAACGGCGCGCTCCGCCGCGCGCTCCGACTCGAGCTCCGATCTGCGCAGACGCAGCTGGACGTCCTCCAGCATCTTGCGGTTCACTGCGAGCAGGTCGGCGATCAGGCCGAAGGTCCAGAGCTGAACCCCGGTGAGGATCAGGATCGCGGCCAGGATCAGGCTCGGGATCCGCGTGCGTGACGTCCCCTCGAGGAAATACGCCATCCAGCGCACCCCCAGCAGTGTCCCGGCGGTGAACGGCAGCGCCCCGAGGATCACGAAGAACCGCAGGGGGCGGTACGTCATGAAGATGCGCAGGATCGTGAACATGGACTGCCGCACGTAGGCGGGCATGCTGCGGTAGAGCCTGGAAGGCCGGAGCCAGCCGTTCGTGCGCACCGGGACGGACGTGATGGCCATGCCCTTCTGCCCCGCCTGGATGATGGTCTCCAGGGTGTACGTGTAATCGTTGAACACGTTCAGCCGCATCGCGGCGTCGCGGCTGATGGCCCGGAAGCCGCTGGGGGCGTCGGGGATGTCAGTGCGGCTGGCCACCCGCACAGCCCAGCTGCCGAGCTTCTGGAGCAGGTTCTTGACGGGCGAGAAGTGCTCGATGGTCCCGATTGGCCTGGCGCCCACGACGATGTCCGCGCTGCCTCGCAGGATCGGCTCGATGAGCAGCGGGATGTCGTCCGCGCAGTACTGGTTGTCGGCGTCGGTGTTCACGATCACGTCGGCCCCCGCCCGCAGGGACGCCTCCAGCCCGGCCATAAACGCCCGCGCGAGGCCCTGGTGCTGCGGCAGGTCCACCACGTGGTCCACGCCGTGGAGCAGGGCGATCTCGGACGTGCGGTCGGCGCTGCCGTCGTTCACGACCAGCCACTCGACGGCGTCCACGCCGGGCAGCTCGCGCGGGAGTGCCGCGAGCGCGACCCCGAGCGTCGCCTCCTCGTTGTAGCAGGGGATCTGGATGACGAGCTTCGTCACGGCGGGAACTCGGGCGCCGGGAAGGGGGGCCTCGCCGGAAACCGCGGCTCAGCCCCTCCGCCTGCGCAGCAGGTAGACCGGCAGCCCGAGCAGCACGATGACGAGCCCGGGCCAGGTCGTGGAGGGCCGGAACGAGAACAGGACGAGCAGAATCGTCGCCGCGCCGAGGATGTAGAGGATCGGCACCACGGGATAGCCGAACGCGCGGTAGGGGCGGTCGGCGTCCGGCCGCTTGGCTCGCAGCCGGAAGATGCCCGCGATCGTCAGGATGTAGAAGATCAGGGCGGCCGAGATGACGTAGTCGAGCAGGTCGCCGTAGAGGTTCCCGTAGGCGCCGGTCGCGGGATTGTAGACGCGTGGCAGGACCAGCGCGCAGGCCCACACGCCCTGCAGCGCCAGGCCCCACGCCGGCACGCGGGAGGCGTTCAGAGTGCCCGCCCGGTCGAAGAACAGCCCGTCCCGCGCCATGGCGTAGTAGGCGCGCGCGCCCGCGAGGATCAGCCCGTTGTTGCAGCCGAAGGTCGAGACCATGATCGCGGCGGCCATCAGCCCCGCACCGACGCCGGGGAAGATGGCGTCGAGAGTGGCCGTGCCCACGCGGTCGCTGGGCGCGCGCTGGATCCCCTCCAGCGGCAGCGTCACGAGGTAGGCCACGTTGGCGAGCAGGTACAGGCCGATCACGATCGAGGTGCCGAGCGCCAGCGACAGCGGAATGTTGCGGCGCGGGTCTCGCACCTCGCCGGCCGTGAACGTGATGTTGTTCCACGCATCGGACGAGAAGAGCGAGCCCGTCTGCGCGACGCAGATCGCCACGAAGAGCCCGAAGGCGCTCGTGGCCGCGAGCCCGGGCACGATCTCGTCCACGCCGCGCGGCTCCCAAAGCTGGCCGAAGTTCGCGTCAACCGTCGCGGCGTTCCAGCCGATCAGCAGGCCCGCGGCTATGAGCGCCAGCAGCGCGCCGGTCTTGGCCACGGTGAAGACGTTCTGCACGACCTTGCCGTAGTCCAGCCCGCGCGTGTTGGTCCAGGTGAGGAGCGCGATCGACGCCACCGCCAGGAGCTGCGCGGTCGACAGCGAGACCGCGTAGCGCGACGACAGGTGGATCGGCTCGATCAGGTAGGCGTCCTCGGCGATCCCGGGCGCGAGCACGCCGGTGAAGCGGGCGAACGCCACCGCCACGGCCGCGATGGTGCCCGTCTGGATCACCATGAACAGCGTCCAGCCGTAGAGGAATCCCCACAGCGGCGAGAACGCCTCGCGCAGGTAGACGTACTGCCCGCCGGCGCGCGGCA
>JACCXV010000178.1 GCA_013696835.1 Gemmatimonadota bacterium
CACGGCGTCCGCCGCGCGCGTCGCCTGCTCGCGTAGGTCGGGCTCGTCGGAGCCATCGGGGAGCGAGCTCAGGCTCCCGACGTACGCGAAGTCGCGCGCCCCGAAGGCGATCCTGTCCTCGAGCGCCAGGCTGAGCGCCAGCGGCTGCGCCGTACGGCCGTCGGCGAGGAATGCGAGTCCGATCGAGGGGCCCTCCAGCAGCTCCTGCAGCATCTCGGCCTCGCGAGGACGTTCTTCGCCGGAACTTCGGCGGATGCCACGTCCGCCGCCGCCGGCGCGCGGTTTCCGGAGCCACGCGGTGGGAGGCCTAGTGCTCTCTGCGCGGCTCCCGACGCGCCCTCCGGAGGCGAGGATCGTCTCCGGCACCGGAAGCCCGGCCACACTCAGGGCCGCGAAGACGGCGAGGGGATCGCGCACGCGTTCCAGGATCTCGGGGGGGTTGCCCAGGAGCTCACAGCGCCGGGCCAGCTCCGCTACCGCCTGGGGATCATTCTCGAGGTCGGATCCGTAAGCCGCCAGCGGAGCGCCGAGCGATGCTGCCCATTGCGCAGCCGCCCGCGCGGAGTAGGGCTCCCCACCTCCGCGTCCAAGGGCCACGCTGGGCCCGAGGATCTCGAGGTCCAGGTCGCCGTACGCGTCGACGCTGAACGGCGCGTAGCCGGAGAGCACCGCCGATTGGGCCAGTGCCCGAGCGGAGACCCCGACGACCGCTACGTCAGGCAGCGGAGGCGCGTCACGCTGCTCATGCCTCGGACTCGAGGAAGCGAGCCGCTCCCTCGCGTGCCGCCGGAAGGAACAGGTGGTCAAAGATGCTGCCCGCGGACTCGGCAATCCGGAGACCCGCGACCAGCTCCGAGTGAGATCCCCCGCGCAGACCGTCCGCGATGAGTGCCGCGCCGACCGCGGCCTCCTTTACGAGCATGCGCGTGGCCGGCTGACGTTCCGCCGAGCCAACGGCCCCGAGGCGCTCCGGCGGGTCCGGCGCCGCGTCCTGGCTTTCGACGATCCGGCTCCCGGGTGACCCACTGGAGATGGCGTGCGCCACGTCGCTGCGCAGGCGCGGAAGTCGCGCCAGGCGACCGGAGAGCACGACGTCCGCTGCGGCCGGTGCGACCGCCCTCAAGGCGGCCACGGCCTTGACGATGCCCTCCACGTACGCCGCCCGGGCGATCCAGAGGGGACGAGTGACCGCGTCCCCCCGGGGATCGACGGCCCCCTCCCACTCCGCCGGGTCCAGCTGGGGATCGCCTGCGACCCACGCCGCGCCCCCTGTGAACAGCGCGTCCTTGCCGATCCGCCCGGCGAGGGCGGCCGCTTCCCCGTCCAGCGCCCCCGCTGCGCGGAAGCCGAGCGGGCCGCTGGTGCCGCCGACGCCGTCCACGATCGCTCCGCGGTCGATCGCGAGGACCGCCGTGAACGCGCCTCCCATCTCCACCAGTATCAGCGACGTGTCCGCCGGTCGGGCCCCCGTCGCACGCGCGCGCGCGGCGATGGCGTGCGCCGCCGCACAGACCTTGTCGGCCGTTCCCATGTCGATGCGGTTGACCTTCCGGTGTGGGGGGACCGTGGGCAGGTGGACGACGCCGGGGAGGCAGACGATCGGGCGCCCGTCGGCCGCGAGCTCCTGCACGGCGCGCCGAAGACCGAGCAGCCCTTCGACGGCACCCCGGCGTGACAGGAACGCGAGCCGCAGCCGGCGCTCGTCGAGGTCCGCTCCGCCGACGAGCGGCAGTCCATAGCCCGAGGGGGCCGCGATCAGGTCCAGCGGGCCCAACTCGTCCGCGTGCTCGCGCAGCGTGGCGGGACGCGTGCCGAGCTGCGACGTGGGGAAGCTGCGCGTCGCGGCGATGCGGCCGTCGTCGATGAGGCACAGATCGATCGATAGGGTGCCGGGATCGATTCCCAGGACGCGGGGCATGGGGGGACGTTCCGGAGGGAGTGAGAGGCCACGGCGAGCGGGGCGACGGGACCGTCCCGGGGGGTGGGGCGACGGCGGGATCCGGGCGGCGGCCGGCAGCCCCTAGAGTGAGTGGGCCAGCTCGAAGATGGATTCCGAGTCGAACGAGCGGTCGGTGGTCTCGAACAGAGCCGCGATGCAGCGGCGGTGGATCCGCATCTTGAGCTTTCCCACGCCGAGCGCGCCGAAGACGATCTTGCCCTGGCGCTCGGCCGCGTCGTCGTTGGCCTCGATGCCCTCGATCCCCAGGGGGGGGACGGCATTGAGGTCCACGGCGACCCGCAGCGCCGCGGAGCCCGCCCAATCGCCCTCGCGCAGGAGCTGCCGACCCTCCGGTCCGGCGGAGATCAGGATGTCGGCGCCTTCCAGGAGCGGGCCGGCCTCTCCGGGCTTGGGCGCCACATGGCCCTCGACCAGGTCCCCGAAGGCGCCGCGCATCTCGCGCTGCTTGTTCTCCAGGCGCTGCGGGTTCGATCCGGTGAACTTCACGTGCGCTCCGGCTCCCGCGAGCATGGACACCGTGCGCGTTCCCACAGCCCCGACGCCCGCCAGGACGACAGCCTTGCGGCCGTTCAATCCGCCGAGCGGGCGCTCGACCGAGCGAACCGCGGCGGCGGCGGTCGTGTTCGAGCCGTTGGGGTCGAGCATGGCGGAGACCCTGAACGGACCGAAGAAGTTCTCGGAGAGGACGGCGAACACCTCCTGGGCGGCGGGCACGTTCCCGC
>JACCXV010000180.1 GCA_013696835.1 Gemmatimonadota bacterium
GAGATCGAGCTGCAGCCGGACGAGCGCGAGGCGCTCCACCGCTCCGCCGCAGAGGTCAAGGAGCTCACCAGCAAGCTGGGGCTCTGAACGGACAAAGCTTGCCTCTGAAGGACGACGTGGGGCCTCTGAACGGTCGCGGTGCCCTGCCTGCAACCCCTCTCACCCGTCGTTGGGTGGCGCCGGCCGCGTGGACCGCGGTCGTTCTCGCCGTCACGCTGACCCCTCTCGAGGCTCCAGCCCGTGGCGTGCCGGGCCTCGATCTGCTCGTGCATGCCACCCTCTTTGGAGTCCTGGCGGCGCTCGTGCTGTGGGCGCACCCCGGTCCCGGGCGCGCCGGGCTCGCTGTCATCCTGGCGGTTCTGCTCGCCTTCGCAGCTCTCGACGAGCTGGCACAGTCATTCGTGCCGGGGCGGACGAGCTCGTGGCGAGACGTGGCCGCCGACGCCTCCGGTATCCTCCTCGGGCTGTTGTACCGGGCCGGAATGCGGTCGCGGCACGGCTCCCGCCGCTTTGATTTCCGACCTCCCGCGCCCTAGATTCGGCGCGAACTCCCCCGCGTTTCACGGTGTCTCCGCCCCCGCCACAACGGTGTTCATGAGCGAGTACGTGCCGATCGTCGCCCTGCTCCTGATCGGGGTGCTGCTTGGCGTGGGTTTGCTGGGGATCTCCGCCCTGCTCGGTCCCAACCGGCCGGGCGGCTCCAAGGGCGCCCCTTACGAGTGCGGTCTGATCCCGCTGACGGACGCGCGCAACCGCTTCGACGTGAAGTTCTACCTGGTGGCGATGTTGTTCATCCTGTTCGACATCGAGGTGGTGTTCCTGTATCCGTGGGCGGTGCTCTACCGCCGGCTCGGCGTGCTGGGCTTCGTCGAGATGCTCGTCTTCCTGAGCATCCTGCTGGTGGGCTTCGCCTATGTCTGGAAGAAGGGGGCGCTGGAATGGGAAGCGTGACGCGACTCGGCAGCCCCGCGCAGGCTGCGCAGACGCCGGAGGACACGTCCTTCGGGCGCAGCGTGGTCACCACGAAGCTGGACCAGCTCGTGAACTGGGCCCGTGCGGGCTCGCTGTGGCCCCTTCCGTTCGGCACTGCCTGCTGCGCGATCGAGTTCATGTCAGTCGTCTCGGCGCATTACGACCTCTCGCGCTTCGGGGCCGAGGTCGTGCGCTTCTCGCCGCGCCAGTCGGACGTGATGATCGTTGCCGGCACCGTCACCGACAAGCAGTCGCCGATCATGAAGCAGATCTGGGAGCAGATGGCGGAGCCGAAGTGGTGCATCGCCATGGGCGTGTGCGCGAGCTCCGGCGGGTTCTACCGCGCCTATCACGTGACGCAGGGAATCGACGAGGTGATCCCGGTGGACGTCTACGTGCCGGGCTGTCCCCCCACGCCGGAGGGGCTGATCTACGCGGTGCTGGAGCTGCAGCGGAAGATTCAGGGCGAGACGCGCATGTCCGACCGCAAGCGCGTGCCCGGCACGCGGCCCTCGAAGGTCGAAGGCTTGAGCGGCAGCGACCCGACTGTCATGGCTGCGGGGCCACGCCCCGGCGCCCGGCTCCTCAACGACCCTGCACTGCTCGGCGGCGCGAGCGGCTCGGGGCTGGACGACCGCAGGTTGCGCGTCCTTCCGACTGCAGAAAGCGTCGGACCTCCCCCCCAGGAAGAGCGAGGGGGGCAAGGTGCGCCAAACGGCGGGGGCCGGTGATCGTCGCGGAGAAGTCCGAGAAGGTCGACGTAGCGGGACGCCTGCGCGAACGCTTCGGGGAAGCCGTTCTGGCTCAGGCGGAGTTCCGCGGAGACCTCGCGCTTACGCTTCCGCGCGAGGTCATTCACGACGCGCTCCGGGTTCTGCGCGACGAGCCAGGACTCGAGTTCAACTTCCTCGCAGACGTCACCGTTGTGGACTGGCTGCCGCTGGGGCGGCTTCCCCGCTTCGAGGTGGTCTATCACCTCTACTCGCTCGGGCATCATCGTCGCATCCGCCTCAAGGTGCCGGTGGAGGAGGACGACCGCTGGGTGCCCACTGCGATCGACCTCTGGCCCGGCGCCAACTGGTTCGAGCGTGAAGCGTGGGACATGTTCGGTGTGGTCTTCGAAGGTCACCCGAACATGCGCAGGCTCCTCTGCCATGAGGATTTCGAGGGACACCCACTGCGCAAGGACTTCCCGGCCGACAAGCGTTTCTTCCTGATTCGGCCCAGCGATCTGCGCGACGAGGCGCCCGACTGGGTGAAAGAACGCTCGGGCGGCAGGCGCTCGGCCGGCTACATCCCCGACTGACGGTATCCGGCCGCTCCCCAACCCGTATGCCAGCTTTTCGACCCGAGGAGCCCGTGCCCACCTACGACACGACCGACATCGATCTGCGGCCGCGTGGACCGGCGGGGGCCCTGTCCGCAATGCCGGTCCGGTCGGATGTCAGTGAGGGGGGACGGCGAGCCGGGGAGGTCCTGAACGGCGAGGGCCGGGACGCCGAGGGCGGCGACGCCGAGGACGGCATGGACGCGCTCACCGAGGACCTGCTCGAGGTCAACATCGGGCCTTCGCATCCGGCCATGCACGGAACCTTCCGCATCAAGGCGTGGCTGGACGGCGAGACGATCGTGCACGCGGTGCCCGAGATCGGCTATCTGCACCGCTGCTTCGAGAAGATGGCGGAGACCCACCCCTACGTGCAGGTCATCCC
>JACCXV010000198.1 GCA_013696835.1 Gemmatimonadota bacterium
GTCGTCTACTGCGACATCGAGGCCTTCGGCCTCAGGAGCTTTCGGATCTCGCAGCCGTCGGTCACCGGCGGTGCGTCGGCTCGTCAGCTCTCTCTGTTGTACGCGCATCATTCGGCTGTGGCCTTCCGCGGGCTGACGCGCATCGAGGCACTTCGGGAGTCGGGGGGCATCCGGCCCAACGAGGTCGACGACTTCTCGGCCGACACGACATGGATGGCGGCCGCGGCGCGCTGGGGTGAGCTGCACCGCGTGCCCAGTGGCCTGTACCGGAAGCGCTACCACGTCGGCAACACGCACGTGCCGTGGGCCTCATGGCCCCTCGAGAAGCGCGCCAAGGCCTGGACGGTCCACTGCGCCGACATGCTGGAGCAGGCGATGCTCCCCAAGGCGACCGAGCAGGAACGGCGTCTGCTCTGGCTCGCGGCGGTCGGACGACTGGCTTCGCTCAAGACGGCTTCGGGCTATCTGCCCCTCGCCACGATGGCGGCAGGCGAGCGGGCGGCGCTGCTCGAAGGCTTCTTCGAACACGTGCGGACGAGGCGGTCCATGGACGTTCCGGGCTTGCTCCAGGCCGGCTGGGAGGAGATTCGACGCTGGACGAGGGGGTTCTATTGGGTCCCCCCGCGTCCATGATGCTTCGCGACGGGAATAACGCCCGCCGCCGCGGCGATCTTCAAACGATTCGCCATCTCCTGCCATACCTCTGGCCGAAGGGAGAGCCTGGCCTCAGGACGCGAGTCGTGCTGGCGCTCGCCTGCCTGCTCGCGGCGAAGGTCGCGAGCGTCTACGTCCCCATCCTCTACAAGCGCGCGGTGGACGCGCTGGCGCCCGAGAGCGCGGGCCCGGCGGTGGTCGTGCCCGTTGCACTCATCCTCGGCTACGGACTCCTGCGGGTCACGTCGGCGCTCTTTGCCGAGTTGAGGGACGCGCTCTTCGCGAGGGTGGGTCAGCGGGCCATCCGCAGGGTGGCCCTCGAGACGTTCAACCACCTGCAGCGTCTGTCTCTGCGCTTCCACCTCGACCGGCGCACCGGTGGCGTTGCCCGCGCGATCGAGCGCGGGACGAACGGCATCGATTTCCTGCTGTCCTTCATGCTGTTCAACATCATCCCGACCCTGCTCGAGATCGCGCTCGTTTGCGCCGTCCTCTGGAAGCTCTACTCCGCGGCCTTCGCCGTGGTGACGTTCGTCACCGTTGCCGTCTACATCGCGTTCACGATCGCGATCACCGAGTGGCGCATCGGGTTCGTCCGCGTGATGAACGAGACCGACACGGAGGCGAGCGCACGGGTGGTGGATGCGTTGCTGAACTACGAGACCGTCAAGTACTTCGGCAACGAGGCGTACGAGGCGAGGCGCTTCGACCGTGCCCTGGGGGAGTACGAGCAGGCGGCCGTGAAGGCGAAGACGTCCCTGTCGATTCTCAACATAGGCCAGGGGCTGACCATCGCGGTCGGCCTCACGGCGGTCATGCTGATGGCGGCGCGCGGGGTCGCCGGCCGCGGTCTCACGATCGGCGACTTCGTGCTGGTCAACACCTACCTGATCCAGCTCTACCAGCCGCTCAACTTCCTCGGCTTCGTCTACCGCCAGATCAAGCAGTCGCTGGTCGACGTGGAAAGCATGTTTGGTCTGCTGGAAGAGGAGGTCGAGGTGGAGGACGCGCCTGGGGCCCGACCGCTCGAGGTCCAGCGGGGCGAGCTGGCCTTCGAAGGCGTGGTCTTCGGCTACGGACTCGAGCGGACGATTCTGCAGGGGGTCACGTTCGCGGTTGCATCGGGAGAGCGGGTCGCGATCGTCGGCCCGAGCGGTGCGGGGAAGTCGACGATCTCACGACTCCTCTTCCGGTCGTACGACGTGAACGGCGGCAGGGTGGAGGTCGATGGTCAGGACATCCGTGGGGTCACGCAGGCGAGCCTCAAGGCGGCGATCGGGATCGTCCCCCAGGACACGGTCCTCTTCAACGACACGATCTATCACAACATCGCGTATGGGCGACCCGAAGCGACCCGTCCCGAGGTGGAGCGCGCGGCGCGGCTGGCACGGCTCCACGACTTCGTCGCCGGGCTTCCCGAGGGCTACGAGACGAAGGTCGGAGAGCGCGGGCTCAAGCTCTCCGGCGGTGAGAAGCAGCGGGTCGCTATCGCGCGCACGATCCTCAAGGATCCGCCGATCCTGGTGCTCGACGAGGCGACCTCGGCGCTCGACACCCGCACCGAGAAGGAGATCCAGTCGAGCCTCGACGAGATGGCGCGCGGACGGACGACGCTGGTCATCGCCCACCGCCTCTCGACGGTCGTCGACGCCGACGAGATCCTGGTTCTGGATCACGGGAAGATCGTCGAGCGGGGCATTCACGGTGAGCTGCTGGCCCTCGATGGCCTGTACGCCGACATGTGGCGCCGCCAGCAGGAGGCGAAGCGGAGGGGCGAAGGTGCGGAAGACGCTGAGCGGCCTGTGAAGGCGGGGTGGTAAGGGTGGTCAAGCCCCGAGCGTACCGGATGACCCGCAGTCGAATCATCGCACGAGTCTTCGCAGTGAGCCTGCGCACGAGCCTTCTCGCGAGCTGTCTTCTGTTCGTCTCGGCGTGTGACGGTTCGACGCGCCTGCGCTCCGCGCCCGCGGCGCGCACGCACTCCACCCCCCAGGGCAGCACGACCCCGGAACCGACGCGTGATTCGGAGCTGGAGAAGGTTCTGGAGGGGATACGAGAGCGGCATGCAGTTCCCGGGCTGGCGGCGGCCATCGTGCGTGCCGGAGCTGTCGAAGCAAGGGCTGTGGCGGGCGTTCGCCGGCTCGGAGCCCCCGATCGCCTTCAGCTTGCGGATCGCTTCCATATCGCCTCCTGCACGAAATCGATGACCGCGACTGTGGCAGCCATGCTGGTCGAGGAGGGACGCCTCGGTTGGCAGAGCCGTCTCGTGGATGTGATCCCCGAGCTCAGCGGGACGATTCGTCCCGAATTCCGCAGCGCCACGCTGGAGCGGCTCCTCGGCCACGCCGCCAGATACCCGGCCTACACGCAGTTCGGCCCGGCGCGCCTCGAGGAGCTGGTGGCGCTCCGGGGCTCGAGCTCGCAGCAGCGGCTTGCGTTCCTCACCGACGTGCTCGCTTCCGAGCCGCCCAATCCTGGAACGGGCGACGCGGCATACTCGAACGTGGGCTACACCGCGGCCGCGGCCATGATGGAGCGCGCCACGGCGACGGCATGGGAAGACCTCGTCACGAGGCGGCTCTTCGCCCCGCTGGGGCTGACCAGCGTGGGCTTCGGCTGGCCCGCGACGGCTCGGACGCCCGATCAACCACGTGGTCACGTTCGCAGGGACGGGCGGCTCGTCGAACAGCCTCTCGACGACGCGTATGTGCTCCCCGTCGTCCTCTGGCCGGCAGGTGCGGTGAACGCGTCGATCGGCGACATCGCCCGCTATGCTGCGGATCAGCTCGACGGCTTGCGCGGGCGCAAGGCGCTACTCCGCGAAGAGTCGTACCGCCGGCTGCATCGAACCCTCGGTGGCGAAACGGAAGGCTTTACGCTCGGGTGGGGAGTCCGCAACGACCCGGATCTCGGCATCGTGCATTACGGGGCGGGAAGTGGCGGGACGTTCTTCGTGCGGATCACGATCGTCCCCGACCGCGATCTCGCGATCGTGGTCGCGTCGAACAGCGGCGAGGCAGCCGCGGCCACCAAGGAAGTCATCTCCACTCTGCTCGCCGCCCCCGCCCGTGGGGGCGCGCACCCCGATTCGGTTTTTGCCGAACGAAATCAGCTCAGCGTCTTCGAGAAGCGCCGCACGCTGATCGGGAGGAGCGCGATCGCGGCGAAGGCCAGCGCCGGTGTTTGGAGGTCGGGCCGCGGCAAGCAAGGGGTGAAAACATCGTGAGATACTTGACGATGTCAACTAACCCGCGCTCCTACTCGGCCCTCGAGAACAGACCATTGGCTTCGGGGAAAGCCATGCTTCCCTGTAGCGTGTCGTACGTACCGTCACGAAGCACCTGGCCGGCCGCATGGCGGATGCAGGCCATCACCGTACGAGCGATCGCGGGTCCAACGCTCACGCGCGTCACGCCAAGATTGGCTAGCTCAGAGACGCTTGGAGACCCCGGCCCCGCCATGACGTTGAGCGGCGCGCCGACTGCGCTTGCGAGGCGTTGGATGGTGGGCGCATCCGCAACGCCGGGCACGAAGATTCCGTCGGAACCCGCAGCCCTGTAGACGTGTGCCCGATTCACGGTCTGGTCGAAACGCCCCTCCGGCTCGCCGGCCTCGAACAGGAATACGTCGATGCGAGCGTTGATGAATAGATCCACGCCTTCCGCGTCCGCGACCCGGCGCGCAGCGCCGATCCGCTCCGCCTGAAGCGCGGCATCGATCAGAATTTCTCCCGACGTCCCTGGCGTATCCTCCAGATTGATGCCCACGGCGCCGGCGCCGATCACTCGGCGCACCGTCTCCTCGACGTCGGCGACGGTACCGCGGCCATATCCCCCTTCGATGTCAGCCGTCACGGGGACTCGGACGACGTTCACGATCCGGTGCACCACCCCCATCATCTCGTCCCGGGTCAGACCGTGCCCGTCGGGACGGCCGAGCGACCACGAGACGCCCGAGCTGGTGGTCGCGATGGCACGCGCGCCCGCCTCTTCGACGAGTCGTGCGCTCATGGCGTCCCAGACGTTGGGAAGGACGAGGATCCTGCCAGTCGCGGGTGCGTGCATGCGGCGAAAGTCGACGGCGCGGTCCTGCTGGCTCATGGATGTGGCCTCTCGATGGAATTTGATGGGCTTCGCGGGGCGGGGTGGATACTGGCGACGGACAACAAACCACGTAGATAGACGCCGGCAGAGGAACGAGCCATTAAGGCGGCGAACGATGTCGAAGCTGCTGCAGCTGGTCTCCATGCTGCTCCTCCCTCTCGAGGCCTGCGCCGAGCTCCCTCGTCCCGACGAGGGGCGCGCGCCCACCCGAGGGGCCGAGACCTCACCGGTTCCGCGCTCGCGGCCCCTGCCCTCCGACAGTCCGGTGCAGCTGGCACGGTCGGTTCACGAGAAGATCAATGCCTACCGAATCGCGCAGGGCCTCGAATCGCTCGAGCTTCACGAGAGCCTGAATCGTTTGGCGCAAGAGCACAGCGCGGAAATGGCCAGCCACGGCGTCCCCCTTGGACACGAGGGATTCGGAGACAGGGCGCAGGCGATCAGGAAGGTGTTTCCGTACAGCAGGCTGGCCGAGAACGTGGGCTACAATTGGGGCATGGCAGATCCCGTTGCGGACGCCGTCGCGAGATGGCTGCGCAGCCCGCAGCACAGGGACAACGTCATTGGTGACTTCGAGAGCACGGGAGTCGGCGTCGTCAGGAACGAACGCGGCGAGTACTACTTCACGCAGATCTTCCTCGACGTTCGTGACTGACGCCATCGCGAAGCCAGTCTTCTTCTTCAAAGGGCCTTCTGAGTTCCGGCGCTGGCTCGAGAAGAACCAGCCTCCCCAGGCCACAAGGGATCACCGGCCGCGCGGACCGCAAGGCCATCGAGCGCATCTCACAAACCTCGGAAACGCCAAACCCGCCATGCGCCCGACTCGTGACGGCCCCCGCCTCGCTCCTGCTGGCTCCAGTCGCAATCGCCTCGGGTGCAGCCCACTACTCGAAGCTTCCGGTTGAGTGATCTGCCGCATGTGGCATGGATGGCCACGACCACCAATGCCGACGCCTATGAGCGGCTGCTTCGCGAGGAGATCTTTGCTGGGATCGAAGCTCGAGCGATCGCGGGCTATCGCGGCATTCAGATGCTTCGGCGGGAGGCCGACGAGGAGGACGACGAGGTGGAGTTCGTGACGCTCATGTGGTTCGACTCCATCACGGCGGTCAAGGCCTTTGCCGGCGAGGACCACACGCAGGCCGTCGTGCCGCCCTCTGCACGCGCCCTGCTGGCCCGTTTCGACACCCACTCCGCGCACCTCGAAGTGCGCGAGGATCGCCGCACACCATGAGCGGGCCACCACCCCTCCCGAGACGACCCATTCTGGATCGGCAAGGGGCCTGGCTTGCGGACGAGCTGAGGGCGTGGCAGGCCGGGGGCTTGCTCTCGCCCGAGCAAGCTGCGCGCATCCTGGACCTGTATCCGTCCGTGGACGAGGTCGTTGCGCGCAAGCGATCGCGCGCCGTTCTCGCCCTCATGGGCGTGGCGGCCCTGCTGGTTGGGCTCGCTGCGTTGCTGCTGGTTGGCTACAACTGGCAGGCCATGCCGCGTCCCTTCAAGCTCCTCGTGGTCTTCGGCGCGATCGTTGGAACGCACCTGACCGCCCTTTTCCTGCGCTATCGCACCCGGGAGCAAGCCGGGTCGGAGGCGACCTTCTTCCTGGGCTGCCTCTTCTATGGAGCGGGCATCTGGCTGGTAGCCCAGATCTTCCATCTGAACGCGCATTTCCCGGATGGGGTGTGGTGGTGGGCCGTGGGGGTCCTGCCGTTCGCCCTTTGCCTCGACACGCTGCTGCTCCATGCCTTCCTCGTCGCGCTGCTGGGACTCTGGGCGGGCATGGAGGTGCTCGGGTTCAGTCACCTCGCCACCCTTTTTCTCGGGCAGTGGAGGTTCCCCAACGGCGCCTATACCCTGCCGCTCCTTGCTCTGCCCGGTTTGCTGTGGGCGTACCGCAAGGGCTCCCCGGCGACGGTGAGCCTGTATGTCCCGCTCCTGACGTGGTGGTTCGTGCTGCAGCCCTTCTCGTGGCACTGGGGAGCGAACTCCACGTATTTCATCGGAGCCGTCGGAGCCCTGTTGCTGATCCTGGCCGAGACGCACCGCTCCGACAGCCCCTTCGAAATTCCGTATCGGCTGTATGGAGTTCTTCTGGTCGGGGGCGTGCTCGTGGTGCTCAGCTTCTTCGACTTCAACCGGCACCTGCTCTCGGAGGGCGCTGCACGCGGAGGTCTGATCCAGACCGGGGTGATCGTGGCTCTCGCACTGGGGAGCCTCGCGGTGGCCTCCCTCGTCCCACGCGACCCTGAGCGCGCAGCCCGAGGCGACGCTCTGGCGCGCGGATTGGCCGGAACGTTGCGACGGCAGTGGCTGCCGGCGGGCCTGCTCCTGCTCATGGTGCTCGCGCCGCTTTCGGGGCTCCTGGCCCAATCCCCACAAGGCTTCCACACGGCCGCGCTGTTGCAGACGGTGCTCGCCAACGTGGCCATGATCGCCTGTGCGCTGTGGCTCACCGGGATCGGCCTGCGGGACGACCGCGGGCGTCCCTTCGCAGCCGGCGTCCTGTACTTCCTGCTCTGGGCGGTCCTGCGTTACGCCGATCTGTTCGGAGATTTCGGCGGCATGCTCGGAGCGGCTGCGATGTTCTTCCTGTGCGGCGCCACGCTGTTCGCGGTGGCGCTCTACTGGCGTCGCCGGAAGAGCGTCCGCCATGCCTGAGACCTCTGTGAACGCATCCGCGCCCAACGGCTCGGCGGTCGGCTCATTGGGCCGCGGAGTGGAGTGGCTGAAGCAGCGCGAGCGTCCCGTCCTGATCACCGCGATCGTCTTCCAGGTCGCGGTTCTGCTGACCATGATCGGGTTGCAGGCCCTGCCGCTGCTCGGCAGCGACACGATCCTCGTCCGGGTGGTGCCCGTCGATCCACGTGATCTCTTCCGCGGCGACTATGTGGTCCTGGGCTACGAGTTCAGCGTCGTGCCACCCGCGGGGATCGAAGGACTGACGGCGGATTCAGGCGGCAGGCAGGTCGGCGAGTTGAACGGTCGCATCGTCTATGTCTCTCTCGTGCCGGAGCCCGATGGCAGTCATTGGCGCGGCTCCAAGGTGAGCATCCACCGTCCTCCTACCGGCAGGTACATTCGCGGAAGGATCGCGGGCTCCTCGCGGCTGGAGTTCGGCATCGAGGCGTTCTACCTCGAGGAGGGCAGCGGAAGGAGATACGAGCAGGCCATCGGACATCGACGTCTGTCGGCCGTGGTCGCGCTGAGCTCCAACGGAAGGGCGGCCCTGCGCGATCTCCGCATCGAAGGCGACCCTTGAGAAGCCCCAGATTTGCTGCGGCTGTAGAGTAGGCAGCCGGGCATCTTGCCGGCCCCCTACCTTGCGCGACAGTCCTGGATCAAGCTCGAGAACGCACGGGTGCTGCCGAGCGCAGCGATCAAGGACCTGCTCCGCGAGTCGCACGGGCTCGTCGCGGCGAAGCTACCCAGGCGGATACGTGAGCGTTTCGCCAAGGGGGTAGACTCGTGACTTGCCTGGCATCGCTCCCGAGCGAGGCTGACGGGCATAAATCCAATGAGGCCGCTCGCTCGTACTAAGGGGGCCCGCCTCCTTTCCAGGCGGCGCGTCACAGTGGTTCACTGGTCGGGGCGATCGGGTGGCGAGCCGTGCACCCTTCCTGCTCCGCTCCTCAACGTGCAATCCCCGCGAAGTGCCGCGCATCCCGCCCAGTGGAATGTGCCGGTCGGCGGGGGTGGCTGGCGTACCTCTTCAACCAAGGATCGAGGACAGCTTGAAACTCACGAATGGCAAGATCGACCGCCGGCGGATGCTGAAGAACCTGGCGGTCGCCGGTGCCGGGGCGACGGTTGCTCCTGTTCGTACGCTCTCCGCGGCGACGCAGGAGATCACCGACAGGGACATCGCCAACTTCGCCCTCAACCTCGAGTACCTCGAGGCCGAGTACTACCT
>JACCXV010000227.1 GCA_013696835.1 Gemmatimonadota bacterium
CGCGCCGTGGCCGCGACGACGGGGGCGGTCGTGCTGGAGCCGGATGCGATCTTCGCGACAGACGCCGAAGTGTTCGCCCCGTGCGCGCTGGGGGCGGTGATCAACGACGCCACGCTTCAGCAGCTTCGCTGTCGGATCGTGGCAGGAGGCGCCAACAATCAGCTGGCCGAGCCTCGTCACGGCGACGAGCTGATGCGCCGGGGGATCCTGTACGCGCCGGACTTCGTGATCAACGCCGGTGGGCTGATCAACGTCTATTCCGAGCTGCAGGGCTACGACCCCGTGGCCGCGCGCAACAAGGCCAGGAGCATCTACGACACGCTTCTCGCGATCTTCGAGCTGGCGGACGAGGAGGGCATCCCCACGTACCGCGCCGCGCAACGCCTGGCGGAGTCGCGGATCCGGGACGTGGGGCGGTCCGCGGGCATCTACACGCCGCGCCACCGCCGCGTGCCGCAGCGCTTCACCGCCGTCCCCTGGAGCCGCTAGAGGCATCCAGGACGGCAGGGCCCTTTCCACGACCTTCCAAGGAGGCAGGACACCCGTGCTCCCCCTCACCCGGCAGGATCCCGAAATCGCGCGTCTCATCGCGGCGGAGACCCGCCGGCAGGAGGACTACCTCGAGCTCATCGCGAGCGAGAACTTCACGAGCCTCGCCGTCCTGCAGGCGACGGGCTCGACGCTCACGAACAAGTACGCCGAGGGCCTCCCGCGGAAGCGCTACTACGGCGGGTGCGAGGTGGTGGACCAGGTCGAGCAGCTCGCGATCGACCGCGCGCTCGAGCTCTTCGGCGCCGAGCACGCGAACGTGCAGCCCCACAGCGGGTCGTCCGCGAACCTGGCGGCCTACCTGGCGATCCTGAAGCCGGGCGACCGCATCCTGGGGATGAACCTCAGCCACGGCGGCCACCTCACGCACGGCAGCCCCGTCAACTTCTCGGGTATGCTCTTCGAGGTGAGCGCGTACGGCGTGCGGCGCGAGGACGGACGGATCGACTACGACGCGCTGGCGGAGCAGGCGCGCGAGGTGCGACCCAGGATGATCATCGGCGGGTCCTCCGCCTATGCACGGGTGTTCGACTGGCCGCGCATGCGCGCGATCGCGGACGAGGTGGACGCGCTGTTCGTGGTCGACGTCGCCCACTATGCCGGGCTCGTCGCGGGCGGGGCGTACCCCAGCCCCGTGCCGCATGCCCACATCGTCACGTCGACCACGCACAAGACCCTGCGCGGCCCGCGGAGCGGTCTGATCCTCTCGCGCAAGGAGCACGCGAAGGCGATCGACAAGATGGTGTTCCCCGGGACGCAGGGGGGCCCCCTCATGCACGTGATCGCCGCCAAGGCGGTGTGCTTCGCCGAGGCGCGGACGCCGGAGTTCTCGCGCTACGCGCACCAGGTGGTCGCCAACGCGCGCACGCTCGCGGAGACGCTCGCGGAGGCGGGCTACCACGCCGTGTCCGGCGGAACCGACAGCCACCTCTTCCTGCTCGACCTCACGGAGCACGGCAAGACGGGCAAGGAGGCCGAAGCCTATCTGGACCGCTGCGGCATCACTGTGAACAAGAACACCGTTCCGTTCGAGACCCAGAGCCCCTTCGTCACCAGCGGGATTCGGATCGGCACGCCGGCCCTCACCACGCGCGGCATGCGCGAGGACGAGATGCGGGAGGTGGGGCGGCTCATCGCGCGCGCGCTGGCCGCGATGCCGAACGAAAGCGAGATCGAAGCGGTCCGCGCGCGCGCGCGGGAGCTGGCCGCCGGCTTTCCCATCTACGCCGACCTCGCCGAGAGCGCGGCGTGAGCGGCACGGGGGACGCTCGTGCGGCGGGGACGCGCGCGCTGCGCGCGCGATTGCGATTGACAGCCTCCGTGCCAGGAGCGAGAATCGAAACGTGAACGGCGTCGCTTTCGAATCCGAGATCCTCGAGCGGCTCCTCGAGAAGGACTCTCGCTATCCCGAGAAGGCCTACGTGTTCCTGCTGCTCTCGCTGCAGCGGGTCATCGGGCGTCTGCCAAAGCCCCGGCACGTGAGGGGCACGGAGCTGGCGCTCGGCTGCCGCGATCTGGCGCTCGAGCTCTACGGCCCGATGGCGAGGACGGTGCTTGAGCACTGGGGGATCCGCGAGACGAGCGCCTTCGGGGATCTCGTCTTCAACCTCCTCGAGGTGGGGGTCCTGTCGAAGAGCGAGGAGGATGCGCGCGCGGACTTCGACGCCGTCTTCGACTTCGCGGAGGTGTTCGAGCGCGCTGCCCGGCGCCGTCACCCGGCCTGACGTACCCCGTCTGCCGCCGTTTCTCTATCCCCAAAGCCCGCGCGCGATTGCACACTCCGACCCGGGACGTTAATGTAGCGTTTCCCCGCGTCGGTTCCGCTCACCCGCCGGGCATGCCCGCATCGAAAAACCTGAGGTTTGGTGAGGAGGGGCGTACGCAGCCATGGAGATGGACCATCAGTTTCCGAAGTGCCAGAAGTGCAATGACGGCATCCTGATCCCGCTCTCCGACTACGGGCGCGACGGGGCCACGATCATGTACAAGGCCTGGGTCTGCTCGAACCCCGAGTGCGGCTTCAACCTCCGCATCGACAACGGCGAGATCTCGATCGGACGCACGATCGGCCAGTCCTTCAAGTAGGCGCCGGGGCGCCGCCGCCGCTGCCGCAACCCGCCGCCCGTCTCTCCCCCGCATCGTCTCGACCGCATTCCGGAGCCGCCTCGCGCGCATCGCGCTCCGGCCGGGCCGTCCATCGCTCGGTCCTGGAGCGCTACGCGGCTCGGGCCGCAGCGCGCATCGCCTGCCTTCTCACCTTTCCGGCGGGTGCGCCCCGCAGCGGTGACCCGCAGTGATTCGTGCCGTCATCTTCGACCTCGACAATACGCTGCTGGACTTCATGACCATGAAGCGGCGCGCGGTAGAGGCAGCGGTGGACGCGATGATCGACGCGGGGCTCGAGTTGCCCAAGGACGTTGCTCGGGAGCGCATCTTCGGGATCTACGACCGCGAGGGCATCGAGTACCAGCGCGTGTTCGACGACTTCCTGCGCGCCGAGACCGGAGGCGTGGATCACCGGGTGCTCGCCTCGGGCATCGTCGCGTACCGGCGGGCGCGCGAGGCGCTGCTGGTGCTCTACCCGCACGTGACGGTCACCCTCGTCGAGCTGGTGAAGCGAGGTCTGCGGCTGGCGGTCGTCTCGGATGCCCCGCGCATGGAGGCCTGGCTGCGGGTCTGCTACCTTCGGCTGCACCACCTGTTCGACCACGTGGTGACCTTCGACGACACCGGCGAGCGCAAGCCGAGCCCGGCGCCCTTCCGCCGCGCCCTCGAGTTGCTGGGAGCCGAGGCGGGCGAGACGCTGATGGTCGGCGACTGGCCGGACCGGGACATGGTGGGGGCGAGCGCCCTGGGAATCCGCACGGTGTTCGCCCGCTACGGAGACACCTTCGCCACCATGAGCTCGGGAGCGGACTTCGAGATCGACGACGTTCACGAGCTGCTGCCGCTGATCGACTCGCTCGCAGCGGCGGCACGGAGCGACCCCCCTGGCCCCGCCCCGGGGGCAGCATGATTCGCGGGGTGGGGGTCGATCTGGTGGAAATTCGACGGCTGCGCGGCGCACTCGCGCGGCGAGGAGAGCGCTTCCTGGCACGCATCTTCACGCCGGAGGAGATCGAGGACGCAACCCGGGGCAGCGACTTCGCGGCCTCGATAGCGGCCCGCTTCGCGGCCAAGGAGGCGGCGTACAAGGCGCTCCGGACGTGGCTCGGCCGGCCCGTCCCGCTGCGCTCGATCGTGATCTCGGCGGGTCGGGGACAGGCCCCTCGCGTGGCGCTCGCCGGGCCTCTTGGGATTGCCGCAGGGGAGGTCACGTGGTGGTGCTCCCTGACGCATACCGCCGAGTATGCGTGCGCGGTCGTCGTGCTGGAGGCCGCGGCGCCCTCCCGCCCAGCAAGCACGCCTGCGGACGCCGGCCCCGTCCGGAGCCTCGCCGCGCAAAGGAGAGGAGGATGAGCGTTGGCCCGTGACCCCGCATGCCTGTTCTGCCGGATCGTGGCCGGGACCACGCCCGCGGAGTTCCTGTACCGCGACGAGCACACGGCCGTCCTGCGCGACGTCCGGCCGCAGGCGCCCTTCCACGCCCTCGTGATACCCGTGGAGCACGTCCGCACGCTTGACGACCTGCGCGAGGAGCATGCCGCGCTGGTCGCTGAGCTGGTGCTGCGGGCGGTGACGCTCGCGCGGGAGCACGGCCTGGCCGAGGGCTACCGGCTCGTCTGGAACTGCGGCGCGGACGCGGGTCAGTCCGTCTGGCACATTCACCTGCACGTCCTCGGAGGCCGGGCGCTCGCGTGGCCTCCCGGATGAGCGGCGCCTCGGCGGGTCGAACGAGCTTCTCGAGCTGCACGAGGCGGGAACCGACGCGGGGGCCTCGATGACGGATGACCTGGAGCGCCGGGTTCGCGAAGATCTGAAGGTGGCGCTCAAGGCGGGCGAGGCGCCCCGCGTCGGCACGCTGCGCATGGTGCTGTCGGAGATGCGCAACCGGGAGATCGAGAAGGGGCGTGGGCTGACGCCGGACGAGGCGATCGCTCTCATCGCCTCCGGCATCAAGTCGCGCCAGGAATCGGTCGAACAGTTCCGCGCCGGCGGGCGCGGCGAGCTGGCCGACCGGGAGGCCGGCGAGATCGAGATCCTGCGCGCCTACCTGCCCAGTCAGCTGTCGGCCGAGGAGCTGTCGGCGCTCGTCGACCAGGCCGTGAGCGAGACCGGCGCCTCCTCCGTGCGGGAGATGGGGAAGGTGATGGCATGGCTGATGCCGCGCTTGCGCGGGCGCGCCGACGGCGCCGAGCTGAGCCGCAGAGTGAAGG
>JACCXV010000230.1 GCA_013696835.1 Gemmatimonadota bacterium
CGGGCGCCCTGGCGCTCTACGCCGCCTATCTCACGCTGACGGCGCTGTGGGCGGTGGAGCCCGCGGTCGCGATCCGCGAAGGAGTCCAGTTCTTCTCGCTGGTCTTCATCTTCGTGGTGGTCGAGAACGTGTTCTCGACCATGGAGTCGTTCAAGCGGGCGGTCGTCGCCTTTTGCGTGGGGGCAGCGATCCTGGTGCTGGGAAGCCTCGCCAGCCATCTCACGGTGCCGCTCCTGCCCACCCTGCGCATCTCTCCGGGCGGGGGGACCATCTACTTCCAGCACGAGTACTTCCACGTCGTGACGGTGGCCATGATCGCGGGCTCGCTGTCGATGATCTGCACCGCGTTGCTGCTGGGGGAGCGGTACACGGGCGAGCGGCGCCTCGCGCTGACGCTCCTGCTCGTCACGAGCGTCGCGCTCCAGGGCCTGCTCTTCAAGCGCATCGAGCTACTGGCGCTGGGCGCCGGCGGCACGGTCCTGCTCTTCTACTACGGCTGGCGCCGGCTGCTCTCCTACTGGGCGATGGGTGGGCTGGTGGCGGTGCTGAGCCTCGTCCTTGCACCCACGGTGCTCGACAAGTTCCAGGCCATGGGCGACATGGAGGAGGGCTCGGCCAAGTGGCACCTCGTCATCTGGCCGCGGGTCGGATACGAGATCTGGAAGGAGAACCCGCTGCTCGGGAAAGGCGGAGGGGCGTTCGAGACGCAGGCCGGCAAGGTCGTGAACCGGCTGCACCTGGTGGGTTGGCATCTCTCCGAGGAGCAGCGTTACCAGGCCCACAACATCATCGTGAAGATGGCTGCCGACTCGGGGCTCGTGGGCGTGGCGATCTTCGCCTGGTTCCTGTACGAGGTCTTCCGTTTCGCCTGGCGCGGCTGCGGGAGGGCCCGCGGGCCCGCCACCACGGGCGAGCACCTCTGCCGCGCGCTGCTGGCTGCCAGCGTGCTCGAGCTCATCGTGTCGCTGGGCCAGAACCCGCACCAGTGGGGTGTTTTCTGGCTCGTGTTCGCCATGGCGCATCGGGTCGGCACGCTCAACCTGGAGCGGAAGCGAGACGATCTCCGGTCGGCCTACTTCCCGGGTCCTCCGGGGGGCCCTCGGCCTCCCGCACCTGCCCTGCATCCCGCGCACGCGCTCCCGCCCGCCGCCTGGTCCCGCCGTTCGGCGAGGCTCGACCTTCTCCGGCAGCGCTGAGCGCGGTGCGGTCCGCGCGCCGGAGCGTGTCAGTCGCCTTCATCGGCGGCCGCGGTGTCGGCGGGAAGTACGGTGGCATCGAGACGTTCTACGAGAACGTGGCCCCGCGGCTCGCCGCCCGGGGACACCGGGTCACCGTCTACTGTCGCAGCCACTTCACACCGGCCAGCCACGCGCTCCCCGGCGTGCGCCTGCTGCGTCTCCCCGGACTGCTCAACAAGCACCTCGACACGCCGGTCCATACGACGCTCAGCACCGCCCACGCCGCACTCTCCCGCTACGACGTCATCCACTATCACGCGCTCGGGTCCTCCCTCGTCGCCTGGACGCCCCGGCTGACGGGCACCCGGACCGTGACGACGGTGCACGGCCTGGACTGGCAGCGCGCCAAGTGGGGGCGCGTCGCGCGCGGCGTTCTCAAGGCCGGCGAATGGGCCAGCGTACACGCACCGAACCGCACGGTGGCCGTCTCCCGCCACCTGGCGGCGCACCTCTCCGGCAAGTATGGCCGCCGGGTGGACGCGGTACCGAACGGTGTCGACCTGGTCGAGATCCCGCCGCCGGACGCACTCGCGCGCTTCGGGCTGGAGCCTGGCGGCTACTTCCTGTTCGCCGGACGCCTGAGTGCCGAGAAGGGCTGCGACACGCTGATCCGCGCGCACCGCGAGCTCGCGGGAGAGCGGCCGCTGGTCATCGCGGGGGGGGGGATCGAGAAGGAGTACGAGGCGGCGCTACGGCGTGAGGCGAGCGAGCGGGTGCTGTTCACGGGCTACGTGGACAGCGGCACGCTGGCGGCGCTCTACGCGCACGCCTTTTTGTTCGTGCTCCCCTCCTACATGGAGGGGCTGTCTATCGCGCTGCTCGAGGCCATGAGCTACGGATGCCCTGTCGCAGCCAGCGACATCCCCGAGAACCGCGAGGTCGTGGGGGAGGCGGGCTTCACCTTCCCCGCGGGTGACTGGCAGCGCCTTCGAGACCTCCTGGCCGAGCTGACGGCCGATCCCGAGCGCGTGCGGGCCGCGGGCGAGGCAGGGCGGCGGCACGTGCTGGCCACGTTCAGCTGGGAGCGCGTGGTGGACGGCCTCGAGCGCGTGTACCTGGAGCTGCTCGACGCGCCGACGCCCCTCCCTGCGGCGGCCGTCTGACAAGAGGAGCGCAGGGGCCGGGTTCGGGCTCCCCCTCGACGCGCGGCGTCACGTCGGCTCCCGCGGGGCCGGGGCCGCTGATCGTGGTGGGGTTCCCGCGCTCGGGGACCACGCTGCTGCGGGCCATGCTGCACGGTCATCCCGAGATCGTGATCCTGCCCGAGCCGCGCTGGCTCGTCTCGCTCCTCAAGGCGCATACCCGTTCGCCGCTCGGTCCCGTCCAGGCCACCCGCTGGCTGCACGAGCGCGTGCATCCGGACTGGTACGCGCTCGCCGAGATGTCCCCCGCGGATGTCGCACCGCAGCTGCCGGACCGCGCGGTCTCCGCTCCGGAGCTCGTGGACGCCATCGGACGTACCTATGCCCTCCGCTCCGGCAAGCCGAGGTGGGGCCTGAAGAATCCCGGCGCGGACTTCCGCCGCGCCCTCCCGCTCGTCCGCGATTCCTTTCCGGGGGCGTCGTTCGTCTTTCTCGCGCGCGATCCGCGCGACGTCTACCTCTCGCAAGTGGGCGCCGGCTGGCGCTCGGGCAACGACGACCTCGAGCTCTTCTGCCTCCTGTGGGGGATCCAGGCGCGCCGCATGCTGCGCGACCTCGCGCCAGCCGGAACGCGCATGCTTGTCCTGCGCTACGAGGATCTGGTGGAGGACCCCGAGCGCTCGCTGCGCGAGCTGTGCCGCGTGGCGAATCTCGCCGACTCCCCTGCCGCTCTGCACGAGATGCTTGCCTTCAGCGGCCGCCTGCAGGGCAGGGTGACCGACAATCCCATCCACGGCAACCTGGCGGGACCAGTCCTCGCGGCCAACCGTCGCAAGTTCGAGACGAAACTCCCGCCCGATCGAATCCGGCGTGCCGCGGTCGCAGCAGGACCCGCCCTGACGGGGCTCGGCTACCCGCGCGAGGGAGCCGCGGGACGGATCGAGGAGTGGCGTGAGCGGCTGGAAGTGGTGCTCGGCGCCGGCCGCAGGCTCCTGCTCCACGTTCCCGCGGCACTGCGCGGACGGGGCACCCTCAGCGGGGTTCGCCGCAAGGTCGCCGGCTGAAAGCGGCCCCACGCTCGACGGTTGACTCGGGCTGTGGCGCCACCTAACGTCGCCCAGCCCTGAGGGGGGCTTGGAT
>JACCXV010000238.1 GCA_013696835.1 Gemmatimonadota bacterium
GTCCTCAGCGCCTCGCCGGAGCGCTTCCTCAGGCTCTCCGGCGACCACGTGGAGACGCGGCCGATCAAGGGCACCGCCGGCCGGGGGTTCACGCCGCGCCACGACTTCGCGCTCGCCGACGACCTGCACGCGAGCGACAAGGACCGGGCGGAGAACGTCATGATCGTGGACCTGCTGCGGAACGACCTGTCGCGGGTCGCCGTCGACGGCAGCGTGAGGGTCCCGCAGCTATGGAAGCTGGAGCGGCATCCCACCGTGCATCACCTCGTCTCCACCGTCACGGCGAGGCTCCGGCCAGGGCTCGGCCCCGTGGACCTGCTGCGCGCCACCTTCCCGGGCGGATCGATCACCGGCGCGCCGAAGGTGCGGGCGATGGAGATCATCCACGAGCTGGAGCCCACGCGCCGCGGGGTGTACTGCGGCTCGCTCGGATACATCGGCCTGGATGGAGAGGCGGACCTCTCGATCGCGATCCGCACGATCGTGCTGACCCAGGGACGCGCGTCGTTCTCGGTGGGCGGGGCCGTGGTGGCCGAGTCGGACCCGGCGGCCGAGTATCGCGAGACGCTGCTGAAGGGGGCCGGGCTGCTGCGGGCCTGGGACGCCCCCGTGGCCCCCGCGCGAGCCGGTTGATCGACGTCCTCCTGATCGACAACTACGACTCGTTCGTGCACAACCTCGCCCGCTACCTGCGCGAGCTGGGGGCGCGCACGACCGTCGTGCGCAACGATGCCATCGACGCGGCGGGCGTGGCGCGCGCGGCGCCGACCCACTTGGTGCTCTCGCCCGGACCGTGCACGCCGCGCGAGGCGGGCGTCTCCAACGAGATCGTGCGCGCCCTCGGGGCGGTGACGCCGATCCTGGGCGTCTGCCTGGGACATCAGTGCATCGGCGACGTGTACGGGGGGATCGTGACGCGCTCCGCTCGTCCGATGCACGGCAAGAGCTCGCCCGTCTACCACGAGGGTCGTGCCATCTTCCGGGGGATCCCCAGCCCGTTCGCGGCCGCCCGGTATCATTCGCTCGTGGTGGACGCTAGCCGTGTGCCGGCCGACCTCGAGGTCATCGCGACGACAGCCGAAGGGGATGTGATGGCGCTCGCGCATCGCACGCACCCGGTCATCGGGGTCCAGTTCCATCCCGAGTCCGTGCTGACGGAACACGGCTTCCGGCTGCTAGCCAACTTCCTGGGGTGCCCCGTGCCCGAGCCGGAACCGTCCGCCCGGTGAGGCTGGCCTGGGTGAACGGCCGAGTCGAAGATCTCGCCGTAGCGGCGGTGAGCGCCGCCGATCGCGGATTTCTGCTGGGCGACGGGATCTTCGAGACGATGCGGGCGCGGGGGAAGCAGGTGTTTCGCCTGGACGCTCACCTGCGCCGACTCGCGGCGGGTGCTGCGCGCGCGCGCATCCCCGTGCCGCCGGAGGTGCCCGCAGCGCTCGCCAGCCTTCTGCAGGCCGGCCGGCTCACGGAGTCGGCTTTGCGCCTCACGCTCACCCGCGGCGTCGGGGGGGACGGCCTCGCCATCGCTCGGGCGGCGGAGCCGACCCTCGTGATCTCCCTCGGCCCGCTGCCGGACGTGCCGGAGGCGTGGTATCGGAAGGGGCTCTCCCTGCGGCTGACGTCCCACCGCCTCGGCTCGCGCTCGCCCACGGCCGGCATCAAGTCGCTCGGCTACCTTCCCGCCATCCTCGCCCTCCACGAGGCTCGCGAGGCAGGCGCCGACGACGCGCTCCTGCTCGACGAGCGCGACCGCGTGGCCGAGGCGACGGCCAGCAACCTCTTCTGGGTCTCGCCCGCCGGAGCGCTGCTCACGCCCGCCCGCTCCTGCGGGATACTGCCCGGCGTGACCCGTGCCGCCGTGCTCGAGCTCGCGCGCGACTCGAATCTGGCCGTCGAAGAGGGCGAATGGCCGCTCCAGGACCTGAGCGACGCCCGCGAGGCCTTCACGACCAGCTCGCTTCGCGGCGTGGTCCCCGTCACGCGCCTGAACGGGGTGCCGATCGGCGAGGGCGAGGTGGGTGCCCGCACCCGCCAGATCCAGCAAGCCTACGCCGAGCTGTTCCGCCGGGAGACGGAGCTGGTTCCTCACGTCGAGAGCGCGCTTGCAACAACCACGGCCGATGCCGTTCCTGATCGAGTCAATCGTCACGACGGTTGACGCCGCGGGGACCCTCAACGTCGCCCCCATGGGTGTCGGGTGGGAGGACTCGGACGAGCTGATCCTGCAGCCGTGGCGGAACACCACGACGTACCGGAACCTGGCGGCCACCGGCGAGGCGGTCGTGAACCTCACGGACGACGTTCGCATCTTCGCCGCGGCCGCGATCTCCAATCCCGTCTTCCCCACCCGCCCGGCAGCCATCGTGGCGGGCCTCGTGCTGGAGGCTGCCTGCTCGTGGCGCGAGGTGCGTGTGGAGGAGGCAGGTGGCACTCCGGAGCGCGCGCGCTTCCGCGCGCGCGTGGTGCATCACGGCTTCGCGCGCGAGTTCCTGGGGTTCAATCGCGCTCGCAACGCGGTCCTCGAGGCCGCGATCCTGTCGACACGGACCTCGCTCCTGCCGCCCGCGGAGATCCGCGCGGGCTTTCAACGGCTGCAGATCGTCGTGGACAAGACCGCCGGGGCGGCGGAGCGGGAGGCCATGGACCTGCTCGCGGCCCACGTTCGCGGAGCGCTGGGTGACGGCGTCTGACGCAGCCGGCGCGGGCGTCACGGTGGATGCCCCGGCGCGTCTCCAGCTGGGTCTCCTCGACCTGCGGGGCGACCTGGACCGCGTGTTCGGCGGTGTCGGCGTGGCCATCGCGGAGCCGCGGGTCGTGGTCGAGTGCGCTCCGGCCACGCGGCTCGAGGTCACCGGCCCCGACGCGGACCGCGCCGCGGGTGTCGCGCGCCGGTTTTTCGAGCACCACGACCTGGAGTCGAGCGCCGCCATTCGCATCCTGCGCTGCATCCCGCGTCACGTGGGACTGGGGTCGGGAACCCAGCTCGCGCT
>JACCXV010000243.1 GCA_013696835.1 Gemmatimonadota bacterium
CCACGCTCCAGGGCGACCTCGCCGAGGGCGCGCAGCGCCACGACGTTGTGCGGATCGACCTGCACGACCTCCTCGAATGCCGGCGCGGCCCGTGCGAGCTCGCCCGAGTCGTAGTGCGCGCGCGCCAGAACCAGCTTGCCGGCCAGGTAGTCGGGATGGTGGCCAAGGCCGCGGCTGGCGACGTCGATCGCCTCCGACACCCGTCCCGCCCGGCGAAGCGCCTCCGCCAGCGGCGCGAAGAGCCGTGATGTGGGATTGCGCGAGAGCTTGCCGGTCAGGTTCGCGATCTCGGCCTCGGCCGATGCGTCGCGGGACGCGGGGTCAGGCATCGGGGAAGTTCTCGCTCGGTGAGGCGGTGGACGGAAACGAAGCCGCCGCGGCGGCGGGGGCGCGCGCTCAGGCGATCGACCGCAGCGCCTCGCGCAGGTCGGCATCCGCGGGAGGGAGACGGCGTAGGATAGGTTTGCCGATATCCACGGTCAACACGACCGCGACCTCCCCGCCGTACGCCTTCTTGTCGCGCCGCAGGAACGGCAGCAGCTCGTCAGGCGGGAAGCCGGCGCCGCGCACGGGTAGACCGAACCGTTCGAGCAGCTCCCGGCACCGCCCGGCGAGGGAAGGCGCCGTGACGCCCAGCCGCACGCCGAGCTCGAGCGCCCACGAGATTCCCAGCGCCACCGATTGCCCGTGGCTGAAGCGCTCGAAGTGGCCGGCGGCTTCCACGGCATGCCCGGCGGTGTGTCCGAAGTTCAGAACGCGCCGCAGGCCTGCCTCTCGCTCGTCGGCAGCGACGATCGTGGCCTTGGCCCGGCAAGCGCGCACCACCGCCTCCTCCACGAACGGATGCTCGCGCGAAGGGCCGGTTGCCTCCAGCAAGCGGAACAACGCGGGCTCCGACGTGATCGCGATCTTGATCGTCTCTGCCCACCCGTTCCGCCACTCCTCCTCGGGGAGGGTGGCCAGCAGTTCGAGATCGGCGAGGACCGCCCGCGGCTGATGGAAGACCCCGACCAGATTCTTGCCCTCGGGCAGGTTGAGGCCCGTCTTACCACCGACCGCCGCATCCACCATGGCCAGCAGCGTAGTGGGCGCGTTGAGGAAGCCGATACCTCGCAGATAGGTGCCCGCCACGAAGCCCGCGGCGTCGCCGACCGCGCCGCCACCGAAGGCCACGAGCAGTCCGTCGCGCCCGATCTCGCGGGCCGCGAGCCGCCTGAGAGCCTCGCCTGCCACATCCCATGTCTTGGCTCGCTCCCGCTCCGGGAGCAGCAGGGTCTCGGCTGGCCCGCCCCACGAGTCGAGTCCCCGCAGCAGGGTAGCGGCATGCAGGCCCGAGACCCTGCCGTCGGTGGCAAGTGCCCATGCGCGGGGAGCGGTCAGCCCACCCCTGCCGGCCAGCAGCTCCGCGGCGCGTCCGGCGATGCCGCGCCCGATCAGGACCGGGTAACCGACAGCCGTGGCGACGGTTACGACGCGAGTTCCGGGGCCGTCCGCTTGTTCCAGCGCCTCTCGTGGGATAGCTTTGCAGTGCTTCTCCTGCCCGCCCGTGCGGGGCAGCGACATGTCCTCGTCTCCCCTCAAGGCAAGGCCTGATCCATGCTTCGGCAGCTCCGAGAAAGCACTAAACTCATCATGGTCGTTGTGGCCGTCTCGTTCGTCGGCCTGATGGTGTTCGACTGGGCCATGGACCTCTCGGGACGTTCTGGCGGCTCCTCGAACGCCATCGGCACCGTGAACGACACGGAGATCCCCCTCACGGAATATCAGAGGCAGTACGAGAATCTGCTCGACCGCGCGCGCGAGGAGAACCCGGACACCGAGCCCGACGAGGAGCGACTCGCCGCGCTCGACAAACAGGCCTGGGATGCGGTCGTGAGTGCCGCGTTGCTGCGCGCGGAGGCGGACCGCCGCGGGATCGACGTGACGGACCGGGAGGTCGTGGGATACGTTCGCGACAATCCTCCGGCCGAGATGCAGCAGTCGCCGGCGTTCCAGACGAACGGCGTGTTCGATCCGGCCAAGTACCGGCAGGCGCTCGCCAACCCGCAGCTGGCCGGGACCTGGGATCAGTACGCCTCGATCGTCCGCGGCGAGCTGCCGCTCCGCAAGCTGCAGCAGCAGGTCCTCGCGGGGCTCTCGGTCACCGACCGCGAGGTCGAGGATGCGTTCCGGGTGCAGAACGAGCAGGTGCGGGTGGATTACCTCTATCTCGATCCCGCGGTGCTCGTGCCGGACAGTGCGGTGCGCGTCAGCGATCAGGCTGTTCGCGATGCGTACGAGGACCGGAAGAACGAGGACTTCCGCCGCCGCTCCACAGCACGTGTGCGGGCGGTGGTCTGGGAGGCCCGTACGACGGCGGCGGACACGGCGCGCGTCCGGGCGGAGCTGGACTCGCTGCGGGCCCGCGCGCTGGAGGGCGAGGCGTTCGATGAGCTCGCGAGCGAGTACTCGCAGGATCCCGGCAGCGCACAGCGCGGCGGTGACCTGGGGGCCTTCGCGCGCGGACAGATGGTCCCGGAGTTCGAGCAGGCCGCGTTCTCTCTCGCGGCCGATTCGATCTCGCAACCCTTCCTGTCGTCGTTCGGCTGGCACCTCGTGAAGGGCGGAGGGATCGAGACGGACTCCACCGGAGCGCAGCGCGCCCGGGCCAGGCACATCCTGCTTCGAATCGAGCCTTCGGAGGACACCTTCGTGGCGCTCGAGGACAGCGCGTCAGCGCTGGCAAAGCGCCTGGGCGGTGGCGACGACGCGCGGCAGGAACGGGGCACCGCGCTGGAGAGCCTCGGAGCTGCCGCAGGAGACACGCTGATCACGACCCCCCCCTTCGAGCGCTCGGACTTCGTTCCCGGGCTGGGGCGGGTGCCGGAAGTGGCGGACTGGGTGTTCGAGAGTCCTGTCAGCAGCATCAGCCCGCCCATCCGTTCGGGGTCCTCGGTGTACCTGGTCGAGGTCCTGGAACGCACGCCGGCCGGCTACGTGCCCTTCGCGTCGGTGCGCGACCAGATCCGTTCAGAGCTCGTCCTGGCAAGGAAGCGCGAGAAGACGGCCGCGCTGGCGGATCGCGCGACGGCCCTCGTGCGTCAGAGCGGGCTGGACGGGGCCGCACGCGAGCTCGGTCTCACCGTGCGCAGCGCCGGCCCCTTCGCGCGCTCCGCGGACCTCCCGGAGATCGGACGAGGAAACGATTTCATCGGCATGGCGTTCGGGCTCGATCCTGGCGAGACCGGCGGTCCCGTGAAGCTCGAAAGCGGGGTCTACTACCTGCGGGTGGCCGAGCGCAAGCCGGCCGACATGGCTCTGCTCGAGGATCAGCGCGCCGGCTGGCGCCAGCAGCTCCTGCAGGAGAAGGCGTCGGCGATCATGAGCGCGTGGATGGAGGCCGTCCGCGAGCAGGCCGAGATCGAGGATTACCGCGAGGACTTCCTGCGCGAGGCCGACGACGACGCGAGTCCCACGGAAGCGCCCCGACAGCCCCCCATCTTCTAAGCTGCGCTAAGCGGCTGCGCCAAGCGGCTGCGCTGAACGGGTCCGCGCGGGATCCCCGCTCACCACGGGCGGCGATCCCGCGCGCCAGCCGCACGGGTGATCGCCTGCAGCACTCGCAAGCCCGCCGCGAGCCCCCTGCCCCCAATGTCAACGGACGGATCGTACGCGGTCAGCGCCGCGGACAGGATCCGTATGCTCCCGCCCGTCACGGCAATGGCGCTCTCCAGCTCCTGCAGCGTGAAGCCCCCCGGCGCGCTGTAGCGGTTCACCACCGCTTCACCCGCATCCAGCGCGTCCAGGTCGACGTGGAGGTAGACGCCGTCCACGCGGCCGGCGAGAGCAGCCAGCGCTGCCTCCAGGGCGCCGCCGGGCCGGATTCCGCCGGGCTCGAGGGCCGTGACACGCGTCACGCCTGAGTCCTCGAGCGACGTGCGCTCCAGGGGATCGAGGGCACGGGCCCCCGCCAGGACGACGTCCCGCTCGTCTATCGCCTCGAGCCCCAGACCGGTTCGAGTCTCCTCCCGCCAGCAGCGGCCCGTCGCGGCAGCCAGAGCCATTCCATCGAACCATCCACTCGGCGAGGTCTCCGGTGTGTTGAAGTCCCCGTGCGCATCAAACCACACTATCCCCACCCGGTGGCCCTGGGCCTGCAGCCCGGCGAGCGTCCCCAGGGCGCTGTTGCAGTCGCCAGCGAGGACCAGCGGGAATTCGCCGTTCACGCCGGCCTCGCGCACCCGGCCCGCAAGCATCGCGTCCAGTGCCAGCGCAGATGCGGGAGTGCCGGCGCCAGGCATGTTCCCGTCGCGCCGCCCCTGGGGCGCGGGGCCTCGGGGGTCGGCCTCCAGCGAGCGACCGGTCTCGATCCGCTCGACTCGCACCACCGCCCCGAGGCAGCGCAGGCAACCGTCGGCCCCGCCCTCCAGGAACCGGCGCGGCCCGGCTCCCATGCCCGAGGCGTGGAAGCCCATGGCGTAAGGCATCTCGATCAGGCGCACCTTCACGACGATCTCACGCGAGAAGGGTCACTGGCAGAGCCTGGAGAAGGTACGTGGCGCACGTGCTGTCGTAGCAGCCCTGAACGCAGGAGAGGCCTCCCGCGTGAAAATCGGGAGGCCTCTCCTCGTGCGCCGCTGAACGGCTGCACATCACATGCGCCACGACGACGCCCCAGCTAGCGGACCTTGTTCTCCCCGGTCCGGGCAGCCGTGCCATCCACGACCTCGACACCCTTGACGCCGGCTGGCCCGCCCGCTTCGAGCGCGGGGCGCGGCTCCTCGCGGGGAAGGTGCTTGGGCGCCGGCGATTCGGCCTTCAACTCCTCCTCGATGTCCGACACGGAGCGCTTGAACTCCCGGATCCCCTTGCCCATCGCCTGGCCGAGCTCCGGCAGCCGCTTGGCCCCGAACACCAGCAGGAATATCACGAGGATGATCAGGATTTCCTGCATGCCTATTCCGCCGAACATGACTCTCCTTCCCCGGACGCCGCAGCTTTCGCTCGACGAGCGCTCAGAAGAACGAACGAAAGAGATATGCCGCCAGCACCACGCCGACGATCGTCATGATGTTGACCGCGATCGACAGCGGACCGAGCGTAAGCCCGATGGCGATCAGATCCACCGACAAGGGGCCGAACTGCCCGGTGACGGAGTTCGTGAAGAAGGACTTGGCGACGCCTTCAGGCAGATAACGTGCCAGGACTTCACCGGCGAAGCTACCCGCCAGCAAACCCAGAGTCAACACGGCCAGATAGTTTCGGAAGCTCTTGCGCCACACGGCTCAGCGCTCTCGCTGGAGTACGTATCCGACGGCTGCCTGCAGGGCCTTCGACTCGTCCGAAGAAGGGATGTCCGCCAGCGCTTCGAGGGCGCTACCGGCGTAGCGCTGGGCGGCTGCGCGCGCATAGTCGATCCCTCCCGACTCGACTGCCAGCTCGACCAGCCATTCCTCGTCGCCGTCGCCGAGGCCGTCCGAGTCGAAGGCGGCGCGCAGCCGCTCGCGGTCGCCCGATCCGGCCGTGCGGAACGCATGAATGATGGGCAGCGTAGCCTTGAGCTCGCGCAGGTCCGAGCGAGGTCGCTTGCCCATCAGCTCCTCGTCTCCGCACAGATCCAGCAGGTCGTCCGCGATCTGGAACGCCATGCCGAGGTCGTGCCCGAAGCGCGTCAGCTCCGTCGCGTCCTCCGGCGAGCCCACGTGGGCGCCCATCGCGCAGGCCGTGGCGATGAGGCTCGCCGTCTTGCGCTCGATCAGCGTGAAGTACGGCTCCTCCCCGGCGTCGAGAGCGGCGCCGCCTGCGATCTGCATCATCTCGCCGACCGTCATGGAGTTCGTGACCTCGGCCGCCATCGCGATCAGCGCCAGGTCCCCCGACGCCGCGATCTCCGCCATCGCGCGCGAGTACAGGTAGTCGCCCATGATCACTGAAACCTTGTGGCTCCAGGTGACGTTGACCGTCGGGAGCCCGCGACGCAGGTGCGATTCGTCGATCGCGTCGTCGTGGACCAGCGTGGCGAGGTGGATGAGCTCGATCACGCCAGCCAGACGAACCCGCTCCGGGGGCCGACGGCCGCGCACCCTCGACGCGAGCAGCAGCAGGGTCGGGCGGAACATCTTGCCGCGCATCCGCAGCAGGTGGCCATTCACATCGCGAATGAGCGGAGCGCCGTTCCGCAGGACGCGCGCCATGCGGGCGCTCACGTCCTCGAGGTCGTCGTGGACGGGGTCGCGTACCTCGGAGAGGGCGATCAACGTGTCGGGCCCGCGCTGCTCCGGCGGCTTCATGCCCACCGTCCGAGGCGCGTCACACGCGGCTCCGCCCCAGGCTCCGCTCGCGCAAGAGGTCGAGCGTCTCGGGGGGCACGGGCTGGGAGCCGAGCGCGGCGGGCTGAGCGGACGAGTGGAAGTCGGAGCCGCCGGTGGGCACCAGGCCGTGACTCCGCGCGAAGGCCAGCAGGTCCCGCTGCTGATCCGGCAGGTGCTTGGGATAGAAGACCTCGATGCCTTCGAGGCCCAGCGCGGGGAACGCCGGCAACAGCTCCGGGCGCTTGAGCAGCCCGGGGTGGGCCAGCACCGGGACGGCGCCGATCTCGCGCAGCAGCGCGATGGCATCGGCGATGGGAAACACGGGCTTGGGCACCGCGGCCGGGCGGCCGTCGGCGATGTAGCGGTCGAAAGCCTCCTGCCGGTCCCGCACCCAGCCCCGAGCCACGAGAGCCGCGGCGACGTGCGGACGCCCCACGGCCCCGTTGCCCGCCTCCCGCTTCACGTCCTCGTAGTCGATGGGCACGCCCAGGCGGCAGAGCGTCTCGACCATCTCCCGCGCGCGTTCCTCGCGGTCCTCGCGGCGGCTCGAGAGCTGGGCCCGGAGCTCGGAGGAGTTCCGGTCCACGAAGTAGCCGAGGAGGTGGATCTCCACCCCCTCGTGCGACGTGCTGATCTCCACGCCAGGCACGACCTCGAGCCCCGCACTCTGACCGGCGCAGTGCGCTTCCTCGAGGCCGTTCATGGTGTCGTGATCCGTGACCCCGAGGGCGGAGAGCCCGGCCCGCCGCGCCAGATCGACGAGCTCGCTCGGGGAGAGCAGCCCGTCGGAGGCGGTCGTGTGCGCGTGCAGGTCGATGCGCACCGTCATCTATGCGGCGGCCCCCCCACCGGAGCCCAGCCTCGCCAGGCGGGCAGCAGCGTCCTCGAACTCGCTGTCCAGAGCGACGACCTGTCCGTACTCCTCGCGCGCCCCCTGCAGGTCGCCCAGATCTTCCAGCGAACGCGCCAGATGGTAGTGCAGGCCCACGGTTTCGTACGCCGACCCACCGCTCTCCAGCCCGCGCCGGAAACAGTTTGCGGCCACCGAAAGCATTCCCTTCTCCATGAAGCAGAGGCCCATGAGCTCGAAGGCGCGAACGCGCCGCTCGCCGCCGCGTGCCGCCTGCTGAAACTCCCGTACCGCCTCGTCGAGCAGCCCCATCTCGCGGAACGCGATTCCCAGGTCGTAATGGCTCTGGGAATCACCCTCGGGCAGCGTGTCGCTCACGTCGCGCCGCACCTGGTCGAGGTTCCCCAGCACCTCCCCGCTCTCGTCTGGGATGGGCGGTGGGCGGAGGGAGGCACCCCCCGGAGCTGCATCGGTCTCCGCCAAGAGCTGCTCGAGATCCACGTACTCGAACGGCTGTCCGGATACGACCGCCGCGGGGGCGTAGCGGCCGATTTCCCGCGGGGCCTCCAGGCCCTCGAGGATCAGCAGCTGGTCCTGCGAGTGACGGTGCCCGGGGTCGATCTCGAGGATGCGGCGATGAACGTCCGCGGCGCGCGCATAGTGACCCGTCTCCATCAGGCGATCGCCCAGCAGCTCGTAGCTGCCGAGGAGGTGCTCCCTGCTGCCGGTGGCCTGTGCCACCTCGACGAGCTTCTGCACGGGCTCGAGCTCCTCCGGGGCGAGCATCACCAGGCGCCGAAACGCCTTCAGGGCCTCCTCCCAGCGTCCCGAGCGCGCCAGATCGTTCGCACCCCGCTCCACCGCGGAGCGAGCGCGGTCAAGCGTCCCGGCCTCCTGGTAGAGCTCCGAGAGGTAGATGCGCTCCTCCGCGTCGTCGGGGTTCTCGGCCAGGCGCGCCTCGGCGCGCGCGATGCGCTCCT
Organism: Gemmatimonadota bacterium; assembly: GCA_013696835.1. Classification (GTDB taxonomy): domain Bacteria; phylum Gemmatimonadota; class Gemmatimonadetes; order JACCXV01; family JACCXV01; genus JACCXV01. Next base: position 8,121 of record JACCXV010000243.1, read on the forward strand.
CGACGGGAACCACGGCGATGGGATCGATGTCGAGTCGCGGCGGGTCTTCCGCGATGGGCGCCACACCTCCCTGGCTCGGCTCCGTCCCGAACGACGGAACGGCGGGAGAGGCCGCGGTCCCGGGCCAGCTGGCAGCGGGCTCCTTCGCTCCGGGAGGAGCCAGGCCGCCACCCTCGACGGAGAACCCGAAGCCGGGGTCCAGCCCGGTCAGGCTCTGGGGCAACTCATCGCGGCGCGTGCGGTCGTCACGCAGGCGCAGCTCCTCGAGCTCGTCGAAGCGCTCCATCGAGAGGGCGTCGGCGGGGGGCGCGGCCGGCTGCCCGTTCCCCGGGGGCGCCGCTCCCGCCCCGCGTGACTCCCGCAGCTCCGAGCTCACCGCCGTGCCACCGTCCGCGAGCTCGGCCCGCAGCACGCTTGCCCGGCCCGCCAGATCGCGGGCGAGATCGTCCTGCACGGAGGCGGCAGCTCGACGATGCGCCTCCTCGAGTTCCGCCAGCGCCGCGCCAGGGTCGCCCTGCGCCACCAGGATCTCCGCCAGCTGTTGGCGTGCGGCCAGGCTGTCGGGGTTGAGCGAGATCACCTCTCGCAGCGCCCGCGCGACGCCCGCATGGTCCGACGCCTTCTCACGCCGTTCCGCGAACTGCAGCCAGTGCAGCATGGCCTCCTGGCGCAATCCCTTCTCGCCGTAGATCCGCCCCAGCTTCGCGTACGCCTCGGCCTTGGTGGGAACGTGCCGGAGGATCTTGTGGCAGAGCGCGATGGCATTGTCGAAGAGACCCTCCTCCAGATACGAGTCGACAGCCTTGTCGAAGTATTCGATCGCTGTGGCGCTGTCGTTCTTCTGTAGAAAGGCGTCGCCCGCGGCATTGTAGAGGTTTCGCAGGGCGGCGGTGTCCCGTTCTCCCTCTGCCTGGCTGATGGCCGCCCGGTATTCCGCGAGCGCCTGGTCGAACTTCTGCGCTCGCGCCAGGCTGCGCGCCTTCTCCTTGATGCGAAAGAATTTCACCATGGCGGAGGGGGGTCGGAGTGAGCCCGGGACAGCGGAGTATAACGCGGCCGTAGGGAGGCATCAACGAAGCCACCCCCACGGGGAGGGTTCGGCGCGGCCGCCGGTCGAGCGCCGAGCGAGCAGCCGTCAGCGCCCCGCGTAGTGCGTCCGCCACGCGTCCTCCTCGCGCACCCGGGCGGCGTAGATGTCCCGCAGGATGCGCGGGTTCCGCACGAGCCACCAGTCGCCGAGCGCGTCGAAGCGGCGCGCCGACGTGACCGCGCTGGCTCGAGGCAGGAATCCGTAGCGCAGACCCCGCTGGCGTCCCAGGCTGCGCAGCCGGAGGGCGAAGTGCACGTCCTCGGCCACGAGGATGTCCGGATCGAAGCCGCCCAGCTCGCGGAAGGTCTCACGCCAGGTCCAGAAGACCACGCCAGCGAGGCCGTTCCGCAGGACCAGCGGCGCGAGAAGGGAGGCCGACGCGAGGATGCCCGGAGAGATGCGCGAGGTCCGCACGCGGACCAGGCCCCCTCCGACGTAGCGGCCTGCGCGCAGCGTTCGACCCACTTCGAGCATCAGGTTGGAAGAGATGCGGGTGTCGGCGTCGCAGAAGACGAGCGCTTCCCCCGCGGCCGCGGCCGCTCCGGCATTGCGAACGGCGGAGATCGAGCGACGTCGCTCACGCGTCACCCGCGCCCCGCACGCCAGCGCGATCTCCGCCGTGGCGTCCGAGGAGTCGTTGTCCGAGACGATCGTCTCGACCGTGCCGCCGGCGGCTCGATAGCGGCGGGAGGCCTCACCGGACGAGGCGAGCGTGGAGGGCAGACAGGCCTCCTCGTTGCGCGCGGGCACGACGAGGGTGAGCGACGGGAGCCGCATCAGCCCGCCGCCCGCCACACGGTCCGTCCACCGCGCAGAACGGCCGCGCAGCGGTTCTCGCCGAAGAAGTAGGGCACCTCGCGGTAGTGATCCACGTCGAAGAGCGAGACATCGGCCCGGAATCCGGGAAGGAGCGTCCCCAGCTCGGCGCCGCGTCCGAGCGCACGTGCGCCCCCGAGGGTCAGCGCCCGCAGCGCCTCGTCCACGGAGAGTCCCATGCCACAGCACGCGAGCGACCACACGAGCGCCATCGACGCGCACGGGCTGCTCCCCGGATTGTAGTCGGTGGCCAGTGCCAGCGTGGCCCCCGCGTCCAGCAGGCGGCGCGCCGGAGCGAATGGCAAGCGCAGGAAGAAGGCCGTGGCGGGCAGGAGGGTGGCGACTGTGCCGCTGGCGGCGAGCGCGGCGACTCCGGCGTCGTCGATGCGCAGCAGGTGGTCGGCGGAAACGGCCCCCAGGCCGGCTGCCATCTCGGCGGCGCCGGTGCGCTCGAACTCCTCCGCATGCACCTTGAGCCCGAGCCCGGCAGCGCTCCCGGCGACCAGCACCTCGCGGGTCTCCTCGAGGCTGAAGGCCCCCACGTCGCAGAACGCGTCACAGAACTCCGCCAGGCCCTCGGACGCGACGGCGGGAAGCGTCTCCTGCACGATGGATCGCACGTACCCGCCGCGGTCACCGTCGAACTCGGGGGGGATCGCGTGCGCGCCCAGAAACGTGGGGACGACGTCCACGGGTGTCCGTTCGCGCAGCCGACGAACGGCACGCAGCGAGCTCAGCTCCGCGGACGTCGAGAGCCCGTAGCCACTCTTCACTTCCGCGGTCGTCGTCCCGCTGGCAAGCATGGCCCGCAAGCGCCCGCTGGCGAGCGTCACCAGCTCGTCCTCGCCGCGGGCGCGCAGGTCGGCGACGGAGGCGCGGATGCCCCCCCCCGAGGCGGCGATCTCCGCGTACGACTCGCCCGCGAGGCGGCGCTCGAACTCGTCGGCGCGGCTGCGCCCGAACAGGACGTGCGTGTGCGAGTCGACGAATCCCGGGAGCGCGATGCGGCCGCCGCCGTCCTCGCGCACGTCGGCTGGCGGAGGGCGGCCGGTTCCAACCTCCGCGATGAGCCCGTCCGTCGCCACGAGCCAGGCATCTTCCAGCACGCGCACCCCCCCTTCGGGCAGAGGCAGTACGAGCTGGCTGAGCCCGTCCAGCAGGGTCGTCCCGGACGTCGCGGTCAGGACGGGAGGTGCCTCACGAGGGCGGCACGGCGGGCGCGCTCCCGCGAGCCGCCTCCGAACCGGTGGCCACGGGCAGATCCTCGCGCTCCGACCACTCCGTGAACGACCCGTCGTAGACGCGCACGCGCGGGTAGCCCAGGAGGCCCCGCAGGGTGACGTACACATGGCTGGACTCTAGGCCGCCATTGCAGTACGCGATGATCTCCTTTCCCGGCGTGATCCCCTGCTCCTCGTACGCCGCACGCAGGACGCGCCTATCCTTCCACGTGCGCGCGATCTCGCCCTCGACGAGGTCGTCCTGCCAGTAGTGGTTCACCGCCCCGGGGATGTGCCCGCGTCGCAGCTGGGCTCCCGCCTGCCCGAGGAACTGGTCCGGAGGTCGGGCGTCCACGAGCACCACGTCGGCGCGATGCAGGGCGTTCCGCACGTCGGTGAGCGTGGCGCGCTCGGGACGGAACTCGGACGCGGCGAAGGGCGGGGCCTCGTCGCGCGGGTACCGCCGGGAGAGCGGCCGCCCTTCGAGCTCCCACTTGCCGAACCCTCCGTCGAGGACGTGCACGCTGCGCTGGCCGAAGCCCTGCAGGATCCACGCGACGTAGGTGGCGTCGATGTTGCGCGATTCCCCCGAGGCATAGATCACGACGCGGCGCCCGGGCGCGACCCCCAGCCGCGTGAAGAGGGCGCGATAGCTCTGGGCCGGCAGCAGCAGGTTGGGGACGCCGTTCTCCGCAGACCGCAGGGTCTCCGTGTGGAGGTACACGGCCCCCGGGAGATGGGCCTTCAAGTACGCGCCGATGTCCGTGCGGACGTCCAGCACG